>JAUMTV010000137.1 GCA_030531025.1 Turicibacter sp. | reverse complement strand
GTCAGTATATATCCGAGGTTTTAGTTAATAAATTTACATTCTTAGAATCTAAAAAAAGTAGTGCGATGCCCGAACCCGTAGAGCCTGCTAATTATCAACAAAATTCTGAAATATCTAGTCATCATTCATTTAATTCAAATGATCAAGCACAAGAGAACACATCCACCAGTACCAACTATAACAATCCTTTTATAACTGCTACCACGTTAGCAGGAGGACTAAATTCTAATGTAGCAACTATTTCAATGAGTGACGACGACTTACCGTTTTAGGGGATATTTTTGACCTCGGTAAATGTTTGGGTTGTTTAACACTTATTTTTGGTCTGTACGGACTGCATTTTGAGTTATGCGGAAAACTCCCCGAGTTTTCAATGATGTTTTATCTTCTAGTGTCGTGCTATACACATAGAAGAGGATATAAGGGTGTGGGGTATGTACTGTTGCGATGATCTGTATTGGGATGAGAGTGTAAATGGGGCTATACTTATTAGTATCAAAGGTTGTTGATAATCATCTAGGAAAGGGGGGACAGGTCGTGATTGCAACAAAGATTATCGAGATTTTCTCACATGAAATCACGGTGCCAGTTGGGGGAATGACCTTAGTCGTTTTTTTAATGGTTTGTGATATTTTAAGCGGGATATTTAAAGCCATCGCACAGAAGCGGGGCATTAATTCAACCGTTGGAACGAATGGACTCATTAGAAAAGCAGGGGTCTTACTGGCATTATTAGTTTTCATTGTGATGGATTCTCTCATTGAATTTAATTTTGTCACCTTTATTCCAAGTGAGATTTTAGCCTTCTTTAAAGTAGAACAAATTGGTCTAGGTCATGTGATGCTTTGCTTTTTTGGACTCTTTGAACTCGTGAGCTTATTTGAGAATTTAGGCGAAGTTGGGGTACCATTACCACAGTTTATTATGAAATCAGTCGAACGCTTAAAAGAGACATTAGAGGGGGAAGAATAAACGATGTATGCGGTGAAACAAAACTTAGTCGCATTAGATAACTATTCAATTAAATGTCCATATTCTATGACTGCCGAATTCATTGTCGTTCATAATACGGCTAATGATGCATCAGCAAAGGATGAGATTGCCTATATGATTCGAAACGAAAATCAAGTTTCTTTTCATTATGCCGTTGATGATCAGGAAGTCGTTCAAGGCTTACCCATCAATCGGAACGCTTGGGCGTGCGGAGATGGAGCGAATGGAAGCGGGAATCGAAAAGGAATCACCATAGAAATTTGTTATTCGAAATCAGGGGGAACACGGTTTGACAACGCCGAAAAAAATGCCGCACACTTTATCGCCACGCTTTTAAGAGAGCGGGGTTGGGGCATTGATAAAGTAAAGAAACATCAAGATTTTAGTCACAAATATTGCCCACATCGAACCTTAGACAAAGGGTGGAATGGCTTTATTCAAATGATTAAAAGTTATTTAAATGATATACCCGTAACAACATCACAAGGCTTTAAAGTCGGTGATCAAGTCAGAGTGAAAGCATCAGCGACGACATATGCCACAGGTCAAAAAATAGCTTCATTTGTCAAATATTCGACCTATGAAGTAACAAAAGTGAATGGGAATAAATTACTATTATCTAAAATTGTGTCTTGGGTGAATGAGGTAGATGTTGAGAAAGTGAGTGAGGGAACTCAGATAACAGCTGCAACAGATCAGTCTTTCTTAGTTGAGATTATCTGTGACGAACTCAACATCAGACAAAAAGCCGACTTTAACTCTAAAGTCGTTGGGATCGTGAAGCGGGGAGAAGTCTACACGATCACCAGTGAAGAGAATGGACTTGGTAAACTCAAATCGGGTGTTGGTTATATTAGTCTAAATACAAAATACGTGAAAAGAAAATAACAGGGGGAGAACGAAACATTCTCTCTTTTTTGTTAATTTTTTAAAGAAAAAGTTTAGATAAGAAAGATAATCAGTAGAATAACATCAGCGACTCATCGTATATGAATAAAGAATGAATTATTATTAATTTTTAAGTTAAATAGACGTAATTTTAATTTTTATTTTTTTTGATTCTAAATCTTTTGATACAGTGTAAATTATTGCAAGTAACATCATTTAACATATCTCAATTTTATTTTTTTTACTCTTATTACGTTATCTGTAATATTTAAATATTGATGTTAACTTTGTTATAATAAAGTAGATATACGTATTATAATACAGTATAGATAATAATAGTTAGATAGCTTAATTGAACTAGGATTATTATTAGCTATAAAAAATAAGGTGAGGAAAGTAATGGACAGAGATGATAAATACTTAGCCCATATAATGTTTCAAAATAAAATATATACTTCTGATGCTCAAGCATTCGAAAATTTATTTATAACAATAATGGGACAAAGATATTCTAGTTTTCAGGCAGTTAAACCACAGGGATCTTTTGGGGATATGAAAAATGATGGATATTTGATAGATGAAGGAACATTTTATCAAGTTTATGGACCAGAAGATTTAGCTAAAAGTATAGATAGTGCTATAAAAAAGTTACAAGAGGATTTCAATGGCTTACTTGAAAAATGGAATACAAATGTAGAGATAAAAAAGTTTTATTATGTTGTAAATGATAAATATAAGGGAGCATTTCCAACAGTACATCAAAAAATATTGGAATTAAAAAGAACTATTAATATGCTTCAAGAATCCAGCGGAATAGAAGTCGGGTTAATTACAGCGAAGGATTTAGAAAATATATTTTTTGAATTGTCTGAACTTCAAATTATCAATATAATAGGACTCTTACCCAGCACTAAATCTATCTATAATTTAAACTACGATGCACTAAATAATGTAATAGAACACATAATGGCATTACCAGGTAAGAGTTACAACGATGATTTATATATTCCGGACTTTGATGAAAAAATAACTTTCAATGGATTAAGCAGGATAATTAAAATTAGACTACAAAGAGCAGGATTTAATTATGGTGACTTAGAGATCTATTTTAATAATAATGGGGATTTCTTAAGAGAAGATATAAAAGATAGATTTAAAAAATTATATGATCAATCTAAGGAAGAAATTAAAGATGATGAAAAACATTTTGCTGATAGAAGATATATGTATATTTTGGAAAAAAGTTCTCCAAATAAAGATGATAGTATGATTCAACAAGCTATTGAGTGTTTGATGGCCTATTACTTTGAAAGTTGTGATATTTTTGAGCAACCTAATGATTGGAGGAGATAAGAGATGATTTTACCTAAGAAGCATGTTAAATTATCTGAATCGTTATTTGCAATAGGTGCAATCCTATTAACCACTTTGAAAGATAATCCAAGTGTTGACAAGATTTGGAACACTATTTCTAACGATAAAAACTTAAATATTACTATATCATTTGATAATTTTATATTAGCTCTTGATTATTTATATACTATAGGAGCAATTGATATTAATGAAAAGGGAGGTGTTTATAGATGTACTTAAAAAAGCTTAGTGCTAATAAAGAAGAATTCCATTCTATCGAATTCAAACCAGGACTTAACTTTATAGTAGGAAAACGAGAGAATCCTACTGAAAAAAAGTTAGGCGATACTTATAATGGAGTAGGGAAATCACTAATTATTGAAATTATACACTTTTGTTTGGGAAGTAAGCCTATAGCAGTGTTCGAAGAATGTCTTAATGACTGGATTTTCACCCTTGAATTTGAAATCGATAATGAATATATAGTTGTAAGTAGAAGTTGTAGTAGTCAAGGTTTAGTAATAGTTAATGGAAAAGAAATGAGATTAAAAAAATATACCAGTTTTTTAGGAGAAAAAATATTTGGACTTAACCTAGAAAATAAAATCGATGGAATTTCCTTTAGAAGTCTAATTTCGAGGTTTATTAGGCGATATAAATCTAGCTACGTAAAATATGATACATATATAAAAAAGGAGAAACCGTATAATCAACTTGTTAATAATGCATATTTATTAGGAATAGATGCTTATTTAATTCAAAATAAAATGAAATTCAAAAAATCAATAGATGAGATTAAAAAAACAAGAAAATCTATAAAAGATGATCCAGTTTTAAGAGAATATCTAGTGGATAAAGAGGATATTGACATTGAGATAATTGATCTCAAAGATAAAATTGAGGAATTGAAGAATAGTTTAAAAGAATTTAATATAGCAGAAAACTACAAAGAAATTCAAAGTAAAGCTGATCAGCTAACCTATGAGAAGAATCAACTAATTAATGAAAGGATTTTAATTGATAATGCTATTAGAAAAATTGATAAAAGTCTAAACATTAAATCAGAAGTTCAATTAGAAAGCATTTTAAAAATGTACGAAGAAGCAAAGATAGTTTTTCAAAAAGATGTAGTAAGAGAGATAAGTGAAGTTACAAATTTTCACGAGAAACTGCTTTCGAGCAGAAAAATGAGATTAAACTCTCAAAAACAGACTTTTAACAATAAAAAAAATGAAATAGATAAAAAAATTTCAGAACACTCAAAAAAAATAGATCAGATGTTGAAATTTTTAGGAGATCATGGAGCCTTAGACGAATATGTTGTTCTAAATGAACAATTAAATGATTTGAAACTAAAGTTACAAAAAGTTAATGATTATAAGAGTATTATAGAGACATATAATGAAAAACTATCCAGTGTTAGTATTGAAATTGAAAAAAGTAAGCTTACAGCAAATAAATACATTAAGTCAAATAATATATTATTAGAAGAAATAATGAATACTTTTCGTGGTTATTCAAAGGCCTTTTACAAAGATAAGGCTAGTGGTCTAGATATTAAAGTTAACGATGGAGATAATCAATTAATGTTTGATATAAATGCTAAAATAATTGGTGATTCGTCTGATGGTATTAGTGAGGTTTGTATGTTTTGCTTTGACATGACATTACTTAAATTAAAAAATCATAAAAACAACTTTATTTTTCACGACAGTAGATTATTTGCTAACATGGATCCTAGGCAAAGAGTATCTTTATTAAAGATTGTTGAAGCAGAAACTAAATCCTCTTCAATTCAGTATATAACATCAATAAACGAAGATTTAATTTTATCCTTAGGAGATGTAGTTGAAGTCGCAGAGTTTGAAAGAATTAAACGTTTAATTGAAAAGAATACAATTTTAGAACTTACTGATTCTTCAGATAAAGATAAATTATTAGGGATGACTAAGGATATTCCATACGACAAGTGATATAACTTTTTGCAGTAGACTCGGTTATGGATAAAAAGATTATTAAACCTAAATAGAAAGCTATTCGATGCTAAGGCTCAAATCAAATGATTTTCGTCCTTAGCAACATCAACCTAGAACTAAAGACAACACTAACTCGTCAATCACCCCCTCCCATACGAGACGTATGGTGAGGTGTGGGGCTTGTCTAGTTAGTTTTTTTATCTCATCAAGATCTTTCATCGTAGCGGGAGAATTTACTGATGAGGTATTTATCTAAGGATTAAGAGATTGAAAAAGCCCCAATGATTGCAAAGCAATGATTGAGGCTTTTTCGTTATCCATCACACGATATTCAAAAATACAATCCATAACGGTTCAATCTTAAAAGACTGAACGGTTATGGATACTGATTTCTAAATGTAAATCTTCTAATTATAGAAAAAAATCATGATAGCAAGGTGATAAGAAAACCCACACGACACAAGGTGCGGTGTGGGTATCCTTATTTTTTGAGACAGAATATAAAAAGAATTTTAACTAACGAGATGCCATCCCGCTACAGGAAGCATTTCACCTTCATGATCCATGACTAACACTAAACGGATAGGCGAATCATGTCAAAAAAGAGTGACATCATTCGCCTTTTCTCAATGGATGCTAAGGCTCAAATCAAATGATTTTCGTCCTTAGCCTAAATTCTCATTAATCCAAGTGTTCACTAAACATCCATCCCTGTGAGCATCCACATCCTGCGGATGTTGGTTTGCGAGGGCTTGATGTTTAGTTTCTTATCTAACATAGAGCATTCTTAGTAGCGGGATGTAATAATTAGAAATCGTTATAGTATAGAAGGACTTCCACCCCAAACGGTTGCAAGGCAACGGATTGGGATGGAAGATTATTGAATCACAGTTATTTAACAGGGATTATCTTTTATTAGATTGATCTTCTTATTCAGGAAATAATTTTGATAATAAGGTGATAAGAAAACCCACACGACACAAAGTGCGGTGTGGGTATCGTTATCTTTTGAGATAGAGTATAAAAAACAGGCTTCACTAACCAGTAATATCCCGCTACAAAAAGGTTTCAAATTTCATATCCCCTAAAACAGTCACTAACGATCAATCCCACCTAGTTACCCGCCTATTGCATACGGCGAGTGGGTGTGCTTGATCGTTAGTTTCGTGTAGCGGGATATTTTTAGACATGAAAAGCCCTGATCGTTGTATAAAAGATACAACCATTAGGGCTTCATGGAATTATATAATTATAAGGAGAGAGAAGAAAGTAAGAAAAGATTTCGGAGAGAGTATTTCATAAATACTAGGGGGAATTACATCTATGTTATAGGAATAAATTTCTTATTTTATTCAGTGATTTAAAAAATATTTACTTTTTATTAATCAAGACTATCCCGCTACCATGAGGAACTTAAACTACATGATTCATGACTAACAACAGCAACAGATAACGGATAGGTGAATCATGTCAGAAAAGATTGACATCATTCGCCTTTTCTTATTCGATGCTAAGGCTCAAATTGAATGATTTTCGCACTTAGCGAATGTCTTATTAATTCAGATAATTACTAAGCATCCATCCCTTTTTCTCCCCATATCGTGCCGATATTGGGGCGGTGGGGTGGCTGCTTAGTTTTTTTTTATCTAATAGAGATTATTCTTAGTAGCGGGACATTAATACTTACAGATCATCTTAGTAGAAGAGAACTTCCCCCCAAAACGGTTGCAGGGCAACGGATGAGGTTGGAGGATGTTTTAATCTCATACATTTAACAGGGAATAGATTTTATTAGATTGATCTTCTTATTCAGGAGATCATTTAGATAGCAAGGTGATAAGAAAATCCACACGACACAAGGTGCGATATGGGTATCCTTATTCTTTTGTGACAGGATATTAAATAGAGTTTGATTAACTAGGTGCTTCCCGCTACAAGAATGAATTTAATTACATGACTCCTAACTAACCATCCACTCGACTTCTATCCTAGCGGATATTCAGGTGCGGTGGATGTGCTAGTTAGGGTTATTAGAATATAGGTTTTGATGACAATAGTAAAAGGATAGGTGAATCATGCTCACACATCATTCACCTTTTCTTATTAGATTTTTAGCACTAAAACTATGCTTCTTACTAACCATCCATCCTCCGAGTTTCCTACATACTGACATATGTTAGGCGTGGAGTCTTGATGGTTAGTTTTTTCATTTAATAAAAAGGATTTCAAAGTAGCGGGAAAATTAGTTCTTTAATGAGTGTTTATCTTAGTAAATGGTTTCATGAAGTGGCTAACTGTTGCAAGGCAACGAT
>JAUMTV010000136.1 GCA_030531025.1 Turicibacter sp. | reverse complement strand
AACTTTTAAGCCCTAGCAATGGAGGGGTAGATTTCTTTCAGAAATCGCTAGGTGACCCATACCCTAGCAGTGGAGGATTAGATTATCTTTGATAATCGCCAGGTGACCCATTCCCTACTAGTGGTAGATACATTTTCTTCGAAAATGGTAGGTGACCCCTGGACCAATGTCAACAACTTAAGGAAAAATGAGAGTTTAAATTTTAAAAAAACATCAATCAAAATGGCAGATAAGATGCATGAATACTTAACTCTATCCTAAGTATAAAGGCATTGATATTTTTTATGACCTGTTAAGTTGTTGACATTGCCCCTGGACTATAGTCGGTTTTAGTATTAAAGCGGTTTTACACCCAAGCCTGTTATAAAATTGTAAAATACTTTTCTGTTTCTATATAAACAAATAAGTCTTCTACATCTAAAGTGGCAAATCAAAAAAACTGACCTTTTCTCCCCATTAACACATCATATAATCCCGGGGTTCCCTGCCTTGCGAAGCAAGTATCCTCCATTAATAGGGTATGGCCACCTAGGATAAGTGGAACATTCAAAGAGTGTGATCTTAGCTGTCTACCATTGCTAAGGTTATAGAAATTTTCTTTCAAGAAAATTTATCTGGGCTTATATCTATCCGGATAAAAAAAGAACACCGAAGGCCATTTCGGTGTTCTACAAGTAAAAAGGATGTATGATGAGGACATACAAATTTTTTACCTGTAGTCCACGAGATAATCGGTCGTGGGTAGAAACTAGTTAACCATATCTTAACAATTATACAAGTAAAATATTATAACTATTTGGAGTAGGAAATAAATTAATTATTTCCGGACCTTTATAATATCATCATTAAATCCTTTTTGCAATATTTTTTTTAAACTTTTTTAAAAATTTTAGAATAAAAGATCTTGATATGGAGAAAGGTTGATATTTTCATCCAATTTTAACAAAAAGTGGGCGATTAAATCAATGATGTGCTCAACATCTGTTAAAGATCCGACTTCACTTCCAGAGTGCATATAACGTAGCGGGATAGAAATTAAAGCTAATGGAATTCCATCATTTTCAAGGTGAATTCGATCCCCATCGGTTCCTGTACGCCCAGGAGCTGCCTCGTATTGGATATTCATGTTTAATGCTTTAGCTAAGCAAGCTAGTTGTTCATTGAGTTGATTATTAATAATTGAACCATTAGCTAAAACAGGTCCTCCCCCTACTTTTATTTCTCCGATTCCTTCTGCGTTGGCATCTGGATAATCAGTTGCAAAGGTGACATCAACGACTAACGCAAGTTTTGGCTTGACTCGTTTAGCTGCCCAAACGGCTCCACGCATCGTTGTTTCTTCCCCTACTGTTGTGGCACTATAAATCCCAACACTTGCTCCTAATTCTTTTGCACGTCGCAGGGCTTCAATCACAATAAAGGCCCCTAAGCGATTATCCAACGCACGTCCTGCAATACAGTTATTCATCAGTTCACAATAATCGGTTGCTGCGACCAGATAATCACCAGGCTTCACAACTTTCGCGGCTTCTTCTTTTGAAGTAGCACCGATATCAACAAATAAATCCGTTGCTGCTAATGACTTATTTTTCAATAACGAATTGTTATACCCAACTACTCCATTAACGATTTTAGTCGACGTTAAAATATGCACCTTTTGTCCTAAATAAAGTGGAACACGAATTCCACCTACATTGGTTACTTTTAATAATCCAGCATCTGTAATCATCGTGACCATTAAGCCAATTTCATCGACATGGCCAGCTAATAAGACTTTACATGTGGAATCAGGGTTTAACACACTAATCACATTTCCTGTAACGTCTGTTTCAAATGTATCGACGACATCTTTCATGTAATGAATGATTTTCTTTTGTAATTCAAATTCTGCTCCTGATGGAGAGGGTGTTTGAATCATCTCATATAAAAACTCTTTATTCATTTTAACGCCTCCTTTTTATTTTATTTCTTTCTCAATCACTGACATCCTACTCTACTTCATGCACTTTTTATACACTTCTTATTAAACTAACTCCCAAACCATCGTCACAGTATCTGTTGCACTTATATCTTCTGGTTGTAAATCCATTAAAGCAACAGAGTAATCATTGATTTCATTATACATGACTTCACGGGGCTGATAAGAGATATCCATCGTATCATAATTAATCATTTGAATCGGCCCTAGTGTCACTTTCGCTTCATCTGCTAACACTTTTGCTAGATGAGTGGCATTTTTAACCGCCTCTTCAAGCACTAATGACTTTAACTCGATTTGATCTTTTAATTGATATTGAATTGAAAACTCTGGATGTGCTGGGCACGTACTAATCGCTTGAATAATGATTGCTAGTTTTTCATTATCCAAATGAAAGCCTAGTTTCAAATAATGTCGGACAACATAGCCGCGAAATACTCGAACGTAATTTCCTTGTTCATCTTTAACTTGTTCATAATCCGTATCGAGTGTGAAGTTTGTCGTCTTTAAGTCAGATTTAGATATTCCAACTTGTTGGAGACAATGACGTAATTGTTCAAGTTTTATTTCTGAAAGTTGAATCACTTGATCATATTGTTCTGCTTTGGCTTCTAAATAAAGTGAAATTTCAATATAGTCCGGTGGTAAAGAAGCATGACCGGTTCCCTTAACAGTTAATGTTCGATCTTTCATATAACTTCCCCTTCCTCTCATCTCTTTCATTATAGCATACTATTTAACAAACAATCCCAAAATAAACCAATCAATTACTAACAGAAGACAACTTAAAAAAAGTAAAACAACTTTAAACAATTGCCAATCGATTAGGGATTAGTCTTTCAGTACTTGCTTTAGCATGGGATCTTCGTCATCAACAAATTAGTTCTGTGATTACAGGTGCGAGTCGTCCTGGGCAATTAGAAGCGAATGTACTAGCAAGTGGCTATGTGTTAAGTGATGATGTATTAGATGAAATTGAAAACATTCTTGATTACAAACCTTTTGTGAGACGCATTGGTTAAGATTTATGAAAGAAAGACCTATCAGTTAGTTAGTTGATAGGTCTTTTTAATATCCTTTAGACTTATGAAATGGCTAGTTAAGATGATTTATTTTAAACGCAAATACTCCTCATCCTCCACAGCTTCAAGCCATTCATTAGAACCATCCTCTGATGGAACTTCAATCGCTAAATGAGAAAACCAACTGTCATAAGCTGCGCCATGCCAATGTTTCACTTCAGCGGGAATGTTCACAACATCACCTGGATGTAATTCACGTGGTTCTTCTCCCCACGCTTGATAATAACCGCGTCCACTTGTAACGAGTAAAATTTGTCCTCCTTTATGATGAATATGCCAGTTATTACGACACCCTGGTTCAAAGGTTACATTTCCAATACTAACTCCTTCTGTTGTTAGCATATTTAAATACGCTTGTCCAATAAAATAAGAACTAAATTGTTTAGGAAGTGGTTCTCCTATGTCAAAAATAACTTGTTTTTTTAGTTTCATTTGATTCAATCGTTTCATCTTCCTTTCAAACTTTTTATTGATTTCTTTCAAAATCTGTCGAAGTTGCTAAATCAAATTGTGTTTCATAATCCGCAATTCGTTCTTTTAAACGTGTGAGTGTACTTGACAAAGCTTGTGATCCGAGTACCATTCGCAGAGGTGCGGGATGAATATCAACACTTTCAATAATTCGTGTCGCCATACGTTCTGGATCCCCAGCTGCTAGTCCGTTTTTAGGATTGAGCATTTTCAAAAAATTATGAGCAGGAGTGTTATCGTATTCAGGCATTAGTTTAGCAACCTTGGCACTTTTATATCGAAATTCAGTCCGTGCACCACCAGGTTCAATTATTGTCATTCCAATATTAAAAGGTGCTACTTCTTGCGCGACTGATTCACAAAATCCTTCAATTCCAAATTTCGTCGCATGGTATAACGAATTTCCTGGAAAAGCTACCTGTCCTCCGTAAGACGATATTTGAATAATACGTCCCCCACCTTGTTTTCGCATATAAGGTAGGCTAGATTTAATGAGTAAAATAGAACCAGTTAGATTCGTTGCGATAATGTGATTAATTTCTTCTATTGATAGCTCTTCTGCTGCTCCAAAAAGTCCATATCCTGCATTGCTAATGACGACATCGATTCGATTTAGCTCATTAAATGCATCCTTCACGACTTGTTCAATGGCTGATGCATCAGTTACATCAAGTCGTTTACAAATAAATGTCTTAGAATACTTCTTGATTAAATCCTCAACCTTTTGTTTATTACGAACGGTACCTACAACAGTCTCTCCTTTTTCTAGAAGTTGTTCTGTAAGACAACGTCCAAATCCACTACTAACTCCAGTTATTAACCAATTTTTCTTCACGTCCATTTCTAAATACTCCTTTCATTCTTAACTCTCTATCGCTTGATAAATACAATTAATTGCATTTAAACTCCGTGGATACCCAATATATGGGATACATTGAGAGACAATATTAATTAAAAAGTTCTGATCATTTCCTAATTTTATATTCGCCTTGGCATGACTAACTAACTGTGCTTCACATCCACCTTGTGCAAAGAGAAAACAAAACGTAAGCATTTCACGCAGGTTGTAATCTAGTCCCGATCGCGTATAATAATCACCAAAACAATTAGCTGCTAACCAACGGTTAATATGTTTTGTTTCTTCTGGCCCAGATTTGTAAAAATCTTTCATTTGTTCACCGAAAATATCGACTTGAGCTTGTATCCCTTGTTCTAATCGATTGTTTATGTTTGTTGAGGCTTGTTCTTCTAACGGAAGTGAGATTCCTTGTTTAGCAAAACTTTCATTCGTAATCTTTAAGAAGGGATAGACTCGACCGATTCCAAGATAGGCAACGGCTTGATACACGATTTCTTTAATTTGTACAGGACTTACACCTAAATTCAAGGCAGCTGGAATCATGACTTTAAACTCATCGATTCCTTGGCATCCAAGTAAAGTTGCAAGAATTGCCATCATGCGGGTTGAATCATCGATTTTTTCTCCATTCACCGCTTGATTAATCACTTCATCAAAAGCAAAATAATCAAAACGCTCAATAAATTCTGGATCGGTTTGAACGAATGTAGACTGATGGTCTGGAAACATTTTTTCATGTCTCGCTTTTGCAAACTTTGAAATTTCCATGTTTCAACACTCCTTTAATAGATACAAATTTTCTATTTTAAACTTGAGCTCCCATTCTATACGCTTCTTGCATGGCGCCTGTTTGTTTAACATCTCCTTTGTTCCACACCCCTACCCCATAAATAATTCCTTTTTCAGTTGGATGATTTAAACAATCTAAATACCCTCTAAATTCTTCAATGGTCCGTTTCATCGCCGATGGATTATGATCAGCTGCCGTCATAATATAGTAAAACTCTTTATCTTTCACTTGCGTATAAAATGAACAATGACGATCGATAAACGTTTTCAATTGTCCAGCCATCGTATAAAAATAAATAGGAGTAGCTAAGACAATGACATCCGCTGCAAGCAGTTGTTCTTTAATGGATGCCATATCATCTTTTTGCGAACATCCATTGTGATGATAACAATAGCCGCATCCTGTGCAGTAATTAATATGTTGATCTTTCAAATAAACCTTTTGGACTTGATGCCCGCTTGCAGTTGCCCCTTTTATGAACTCATCACACAGTAAATCAGAATTCCCCTGTTTTCTTGGACTTGCTGAAATGACTAAAACTTTCTTACTCATCAGTTTTCCACTCCTTTTTGGAATAATTATCCCTACGTCGTTATTCTACCTTTTGGAGTACACTCCAGCGCAAGAGTGAAATTGAAATTTAATAAAATCATCTTTTTCATGTCATAAAAAAAGCTAAGCCATTTTCGATGATTCATGACTTAGCTCTTAAAATGCGTCTGAGATAGGGTGTTTTAATCATTATTATTATCATTCTACATGAACTTAAAAAACGGTCTAATTCATTGTAACCTATCCATTTTATGCTCTATCTACCATTATTATAATACGGCTACCTTTCTCAAATACTTCTTTCTGAATATCCGTATTTCCTCTAACTTTCCATATATATAAGTCCAGATAAGTTTTTCATATCGGAAAACTTTTAGCTGGACTATAGTCTGTCTTAGTATTAAAGCGGCTTTACACCCAGGCCTGTTATAAAATTGTAAAATACTTTTCTGTTTCTATATATAAAGATAGAATTAATCCCTTTAATTAAATACTTATTTTCTATATTAACGTCATTTAACTATAAAAAATGGAGTATATAAGATATATAAGCCCTACTCATGGAGGAAACATGCTTCGCATGGTAGGTGACCCATTCCCTACTAGTGGTAGATACATTTTCTTCGAAAATGGTAGGTGACCCACGGCACAACGATCAAACATTTAGTGTATCGTGATAAATGTAGATTTTATTTCTGTTTATATATAGAAGAAAAAATCTTTATTTCATTTGAAACGCTATTTTAAGATTTTTTAATTTAGGAGGATTTTAATTCATGAGTAAAATTACAATTATTGGTGCAGGGGCTGTAGGAGCTACTACTGCGTACACTTTATCTACACATGCAATAGCTGATGAAATCGTTATTGTTGATATTAACACAAATAAATCTATTGGTAATTCACTTGACATAGCTCATGGAGTCCCCTTATCAAAGCCTGTAAAAATATATCCAGGTACTTATGAAGAAACTGCTAACTCTGATCTCATCATAATAACTGTTGGTGTGCCTGAAGTAGTAGGAGAATCAAGATTAGTACCACTTCAAAAAAATACTGAAATATTAAAAAACATCATACCTCAAGCATTAAAATATAGCCCAAATGCTTATATTTTAATGGTTACTAACCCTGTTGATATACTTACATATGTTGCATATAAAGTATCAAATCTACCTAAATCAAGAGTTCTAGGTTTAGGAACAGTCCTTGATAGCTCTAGATTTAAATATCTTCTGGGTCAAGAATTCAACTTAGATGGAAGATCTATTAATGGATATATGATAGGAGAGCATGGTGAGTCTCAAGTTGCAGCTTGGAGCAAAACTAAAATTGCAGGATGTTCTTTAGAAGAATACGCCCAAGTGATAAGACATGATTTAGGTGATGACTTTAAAGAAAAAATAGAAGCTGAAGTTAAGCAAACAGCTTTTGATGTTTGGGAAATGAAGGGTCCTAATTGTTATTGCGTTGCTGATGCTGTAAGAACTGTTGCTGAAGCTATTTTAAGAAATGAAAGAACGATATTACCTGTATCATCTATTTTAGATGGTGAGTATGGTTTATCTGAAGTTTCACTAAGCTTACCTTCAATTGTTTCTAGAAATGGTGTTGAAAAAGTTTTAGCTGTTAATCTTGATGAAAAGGAATTAGCTGGATTTAAATCTTCTGCTTCACTTATGAAATCATTAATTGATCAATTAACCCTATAAAATACTTGCTATATAAGTCCAGATAAGTTTTTTTACATCGTAAAAAACTTTTAAGCCCTAGCAAAGGAGGATTAGATTATCTTTGATAATCGCTAGGTGACCCAAG
>JAUMTV010000135.1 GCA_030531025.1 Turicibacter sp. | reverse complement strand
TACTAGGGCTTAAAAATTTTCTATGAAGAAAATTTATCTGGACTTATATAGATGACTATATGTGTGTGGTGTGGTTGGTGTTAGATGACTAGGACGATGATTATAAAGGTAATAGTTTAAGGGGAAGTTTAATGTTGATGCTTATTTATATGTATGTAAGTACGATAGTGGGTTAAGTAATAGAAAATTCTTTTTGCGCATATAATGAGAGATTAGTGCTAGGGATAGAGTTATTTCTACAATTAGTAAAAGGGTATACTGATTAAAGAAGTATGTGCTTAGCTGAGATTCTGATATGGATAGTGCTATTAAGGTTAGAAAGTATGATTTGATATTATAGTTTTGCTTAGTTCATGTTTGCTGTATCGAAGTGATGATGAAGTATTGGAATTATAGTGATAGAGAGTTGGATGAGGAATTGTAGTGTATGTGGATGGAGGTTGGGATGTGAGAATGAATGATAGACGTAGTATAGTAGGGTTTAAAAATGATTGCTGCAGTGATGGATGATTATTATGAATCTGTTAAGAAATGTGTCAGGAATATAAGGGGGGATTGAGATAAGGATCGTATTTTGTTTGGAGTATGTGTGCTGTAGATATGCTATTGGGAAGTGTGTAAGGAGTATAAGGGTGATTGATACAAGGATAGGTGGGCTGTTATAGGTACGATGGTTGTAGGTATGTGGTGGGAATTCTGCAAAAAATTTAAGATGGCTAGTATAAGGATGGGAGTTTGTTCAGAATATGAGCGTTGTCAGTATAGTAGATGAGTTATATAAGGGATTTTAGAATGATTGGTATAAAGATGAGAGTGTGGAACAATAGTATGAGAAATGTGCAAGGTATCTAACGATAGTTAATGTAGGGGTGATGGGATGTTAGAATTACGATTGTTGTAGGAGGAATATAAGAAGTTTGCTAGAGATTTAAGAATAAATATTATGCTGATGGGTGTGTTGTGGAGATTATGTTGGAAGTATGATGTAAAAGTGTGATGAGGATAAAAGTATGTTTGTGTTATTAAAGGATGTAATGAATGTGGAAGAAACTTTAGTGTAAGGATGGATGGGGATGTAGGATATAAAGTTGTAGGTGTGGTGTAAGGGGTGTTTCGGGAATAGAAGTTTGTATGTTAAATGTATAAATTAGTGTGAGGATGAGATGGGTATAAAATATAAGAGATGTTAGTGTAGTGGGAAGTTTTTTATTGTGGGAGATAGATTGTAGTTAGTGTAGTAAGGATAGTAAGTGTTTAATGATGAATGTATGGAAATGATGTGCTATATATGTGATTTCGTGAATTAAAGTTATGTTAGTTGGAATAGTGCGTTATATAGAGAAAGTAGAGTATAAATTTTAGGTAAGTGATAGTTAATTTAATAATGTATGACTATTGTGGCGAGTATTCCAATAAAGGTATATAGATTGTTGTAAATGTGTACTGATTACTGAAGTGAGAATGATAGTTTAGTATTTATATGTGGTGTTTAGTGTAGTAGGAATTAGGCTATAATAAAGAAAATATGTGTTAGGCTTCAAATATTCAGATGTTTTGATCAAACAAATATATGTTAAAGCAAATTGGAGAGATAAATGATTGAGGATGTCTAAATGGAGGAATGTTAAGTTAATGATGTCATATGGATAGTTTATGAGATAAAGAGATAATGATAGAAAAAAGTTAGATGGAGGATTGTTATTTTGTTGTGGAAATATGTCTGAGTGTTTGACCAAGAAACTGTTAGATGTTAGGAGATTTTATTTGGTGATTGCTGTATGAAGTTTAGTCAGTGATTTTTGTTTTTATTTTTGCTTTTAACTCTAACAGGTGAAATGAAGATTTGTTTATCGAACCCTCATTTCAATAATAGTTTATTCAGATGAATCTTTTTTGAATGAGCAAAAGGAATAGTTAGTAAAAAAAGATAAGCAAATTTTTAAAACCCTTTTTGCTGTAGTGAAGACGATATATATTCTTCTTGAAATTGTGGTATAATAGAGACGTTAATCGGCATTTGTAAAGGGGGTCTTTTAGATGAAGACGAGGTCGCTTGTTAATGCGGCAATTATGCTAGCCATTTATATGGTCTTTTTTGTTTTATATTACATTGGAGTCTTACCGACAATCATGTCGATGTTATTACCTATCCCATTAATTATTTACTCAGTCATGACAGATAAGTTAAGTGATATGATTTGGTTATTAATTGGATGCTTCATTGGAACTGGGTTGCTAGGATCTGTTTATGGATTAGTGACTACATTAAATTACGGTGTCATGGGAGCAATTATCGGGATTGGGATTTTGAAAAAGTGGCCTTATTGGCAACGTCTTTTAAATGCGGCAATCGTCTCAATTATTGCGTATCCACTAATGATTTACGTAGTAAGTGGAATAAGTCTTCAAGAGTCAATGATACAAATCATTCAAGAAGTGTTTGCTGAAATGCAATCGATGTCGGTATTACCGGAAGCTAGTCTTGCTATGTTGACAACGATGGAGCAGTCGATGATGTCAATGTTCACCACACTATTACCAACATTGCTTCTATTAATAGGGTTATTATGGGCATTTTTAAGTGATAAGCTAGCAATGTTTATTCTTAAACGTATGAATTATGAACTACCAAGCAGTGGAAATATTCAAAAATTCCAGTTAGGTGCGACGTTAGCAGTTATTTACCTAGGTAGTCAGTTGATGAGCCTGTTCATTTCAAATCACACAATAAATGTCATTTTAATCAATATTATTATGCTTTTAAATACGTTATTCTTAGTACAAGGGCTTATTGTGGCAATGGCGTATTTTAAATCGCGTAACCAAAAGGGGTTTGGAATCTTTGTGATTATCTTTGCGTTAATGTCTAGCTTATCAATGTTCATCTCAGTTCTCGGGGTCACAGATGCATTGTTTGATTATCGTGAACGCTTTGCTGTAAAAAGGTCATAGTGAAAGGTAGGTGGTAGGAATGAAAAAGATTAGGAACTGGTTAGAGGAGTATCAACAATATTTAGGGTATATTGCTGTTTCAGCGATATTTATTGTGGTGACAGGGATTTATGCCTATATCCAATCAGATGTTATTTCTTTAATCATCTTCTTATACTTTGTAGGAGATGCTATCTATCGTGTTAATTCTTATTTTCGATATAAAGCAGATACGTTAAAAAAGGTTGAATCGATAACGTATCGTGTCAAACATGCGGGGGAAACAGCATTTAATCAATTACCATTAGGGATTTTACTTTATGATGAGGATAGTGAAGTCGTTTGGTTTAATGGATGTTTAAAACGTATTTTTAATCAGGACTTACATGATAAACCATTAAAAGAATTAAATGAACAGCTTTATAACCGGTCATTAGGCGATGAAGAAGTATTTAAAATTCATCTTGATACAAAAACTTATCAAGTGTTGCATAAAAAAGATGAGCGCTTAATGTACTTTACGGATTATACGGAATATACAGAATTATCACGAAAATATTTAAATGAACAGCCAGTTGTTGGAGTCTTAGTCATAGATAATTACGATGAAGTCTTTCATAATTTAAATGAACAAGAAAAAAGTGAATTTTACGGTAAGATTGTCTCAATTATTATGCAATGGGCGGATCAACATCAAATCTATATTCGAACAACGGCAAATGATCGCTTTATTTTAATGATGCCACATGAAGTCTTACAACAACTTCGTGAAACAAAATTTACAATCATTGATAAGGTGCGCGAGGCAGCTAAAGAGCGAGACATTATGTTAACGATCAGTATCGGATTAGCAACTGGTTATGATAGTTTTTCTGAACTCGGTCAGCGTGCGAATTATATGCTAGATTTAGCATTAAGTCGTGGTGGAGATCAAGTAGCTGTTAAGATTGCAAGTGACGATAAGTTTTTATTTTATGGAGGAAAAACGAATCCTGTTGAAAAAAGAAATCGTGTCCGTGCTCGTGTCAATGCACAAGCTTATGAGCGTTTAGTTCGAGATAGTGAGCGCGTTATTATTATGGGTCACCGTTATCCAGATGTGGATGCGATTGGAGCAAGTATCGGATTACTTCGTATGGGGCTTGCATCAAAGAAGGAAGCTTATATTGTTTTAAAACAAGAAGAGTTAGATAAAACGGCGAAAAACTTCGTCGATGCGATTTTAAAAGATGATAAATTAAAGCAATACTTTATCTCGAGTGAAATGGCTATTGAATTGATGACTAAAAATACGCTGTTAGTAGTAGCAGACACACAAGATCCAAAAATGGTCATTGAGCCAGCTTTATTACCACGTGCTAAAAAAGTGGCAGTTTTTGATCATCATCGACGCGGTGTAAATGTCATCGATTCAGTTCTGTCATTTGCTGAACCATATGCTTCATCAACTGTCGAATTAGTTGTGGATATGTTTGATTATTATTCACAAAAAATTAAAATGACACCTCTTGAGGCGTCGATTATGTTAGCGGGGATTATTGTTGATACGCGTCGATTCTCGTACCATACAGGAAGACGAACGTATGAGACAGCCGCTATTTTAAAGCAAAAAGGGGCAGAAGAGAAGCTAGTTCAACAGCTTTTAAGAACGCCGCTTGAAAATTATTATAGTAAAGCTCATTTAATTGAACGAGCAGAAATCTTCAAAGATGAATTTATTATTGCATCTGCTGATGATGATATGGTACTTGAAAAAGTTCAGATTGCTCAAACTGCTGATGAATTATTAAATGTTCAAAATATTAAAGCATCATTCGTTATTTCACGTATTGATGAACAACACATTGGGATTAGTGCTCGTTCACTTGGTGATGTCAATGTTCAGCTATTGATGGAACAACTTGGTGGTGGTGGGCATTTAAATAATGCAGCAACACAAATGCGTAGTAACAGTACGCAAGATGCGGTCTTACAACTAAAAGAAGTTATTGTAAAAGAATTAGAAGAAAGTGGTGAATCTCAATGAAAGTAATTATGTTAGAAGATGTTAAAGGTAAAGGTAAAAAAGGAGAAGTTAAAGATTTCCCAAATGGGTTTGCAAATTTCTTAATTAAACAGAAAAAAGCAATGGATGCGACTCCAGCAAATATGAATAAATTAAAAGTTCAACAAGCGGAAGAAGCAAAACAAGCAGAATTACGCTTAGAAGAAGCGAAAAAGTTAAAAACAGAATTAGAACAAAAAACAGTAGTTGTTAAAGTAAAAGCTGGAGATAATGGACGTGTATTCGGTTCAGTAAGTACAAAAGCAATTGTTGAAGAGTTTGAAAAACAATTCGGAATCAAGTTAGATAAACGTAAAATGGAATTAGAAGAGCCAATTCGTGGACTTGGTATGGCTCGTATTCCAATTCATTTACATCCAGAAGTTGTTGCAACAATCTCAGTTCAAATCAAAGAAAAATAAGAGGTATTGATAATTAAAGTAGAAAGTTGGGTATCCCATGTTAGAGTCGCCAAATCGTCAAATGCCTCATAGCACCGATGCTGAACAAGCGATTCTTGGGGCCATGTTGCTCGATGAAAAGGTGTGTGAGGATGTCAAACTAAAGCTACAACCAGATGATTTTTATCATCATCGTCATCGCATTATTTATGAAACAATGCTGACATTATTAGAACAAAACATTGGAGTCGATGTGACGACTGTTACAGCATATCTTCAAGATCATAAGCGTATTGCTGAAGTTGGTGGAGTAGAATATATCTTAACGATTTATGAAAGCGTCGCAACGACAGCACATACGGATCACTATGTAGAGATGGTGTTAGAAAAGTCTATCTCACGTTTAATTATTAATCGAGCTCAAAGTTTAATTGAGCAAGGATATGATCCAGAGACATCGACACAAGATTTAATTGATACAGCTGAACAACAATTTTCAGGCTTAGCGCGATTAAATCAAGGATCTGATTTCAAACAAATCGATAATGTTATTATTGATTTTATTAAAAATGTTGAGCGCTTATCTCAATCAACTGGAGAGGTAACAGGTTTAACGACTGGTTTTACAGCGCTTGATCATATGACATCAGGTCTTCAGAACAATGACTTAATTATTGTGGCTGCCCGTCCAGCGATGGGGAAAACAGCCTTTGCCTTAAATATTGCACAAAACGTTGCCAAACTAAATCATGTCAATGTTGCAATCTTTAGTTTAGAGATGGGGGCCGATCAGCTTGTTTCCCGTTTAGTCAGTGCTGAAGGACGTATCGAAGCACATCGTTTAAAAACAGGGAATTTAGAAGGAGCCGATTGGCGCTCATTAAAAATTGCAACAGATGTTTTAAGTAATTTAGGAATTTATATCGATGATACACCAGGGATTCGTGTTGGAGAGTTACGAGCAAAATGCCGTCAGCTTCATCAACAAAAAGGTCTTGGCTTAGTGATGATTGACTACTTACAGTTATTATCAGGTAGTAAATCTAATGGTGGAAATCGTCAACAAGAAGTTTCTGAAATTTCACGTATGTTAAAAGAGATGGCACGTGAATTGAAAATTCCGGTTATTGCTTTATCACAGTTATCTCGTCAAGTTGAAAACCGTGAAGATAAGCGTCCGATGATGTCTGACTTACGTGAATCGGGAAGTATTGAGCAGGATGCCGATATCGTTACTTTCTTATATCGTGAAGATTACTATAAAAAGGATCCAGAATTAAATGATAATATCGTTGAAGTAATATTTGCGAAGCACCGTAGCGGAGCTGTAGGAACAGTTAAGCTCGCCTTTAGAAAGGAAATTAGCCGATTTGAGAATCTGGTTAATGTTCCTGAGTCAGCTCATATCCCAGACGTATAAAAAAACATCCATGATTGAGGTGTGTTTTACATAAAACACATTTTGACGATACGTTTGACTTATATTATAATAAGGAATGAACAATTAGAGGAGGATTCGACTATGTTTGAACGTTTAGAGGCAATCTTAGAGCGTTATGAAAAAATTAACGAAATGATGGCTGATCCTGCAATCGTTACTGATATTAAAAAATTAACTGAATTATCAAAAGAACAACGTGGTCTTGAAGAGACAGTTAATGTGTATACTGAATATAAAGAAATTGCAGCTTCAATTGAAGATTTAAAAGAAATGGCGAAAGATTCTGATCCAGAAATCAGTGAAATGGCTGAAATGGAATTAGAAGAATTAAGACCACGCCTTCCAGAATTAGAAGAGCGTTTAGAGATTTTATTAATCCCTAAAGATCCAAACGATGAGAAAAACGTAATCGTTGAGATTCGTGGAGCAGCAGGTGGAGATGAGGCAAATATCTTCGCAGCAGACTTATACCGTATGTATACAAAATACGCTGAAATAAAAGGATGGAAAATCCAAATTATGAACGTTGACTACTCTGAATCAGGAGGGATGTCACAAGTTGAGTTCATGGTTTCAGGTGAAAGTGTTTATTCACACATGAAGTATGAGTCAGGTGCACACCGTGTACAACGTGTTCCTGCAACTGAATCTCAAGGACGTATTCATACATCAACAGCAACAGTATTAGTTATGCCAGAGGCTGAAGACGTTGACGTAGAAGTAAGCATGAATGATATTCGTGTTGATACATTCTGTTCATCAGGTCCTGGAGGACAATCAGTAAATACAACTAAATCAGCGGTACGTTTAACTCACGTTCCAACTGGAATCGTTGTATCATGTCAGGATGGAAAATCACAACACGAAAATAAAGCGAATGCCTTAAAAGTATTAAAAGCTCGTATTTATGATGCAATCTTACAAGAACGCTTAGAGGCTGAAGGTGAAGAACGTCGTTCTAAAATCGGAACTGGTGAACGTTCTGAAAAAATCCGTACTTACAACTATCCACAAAACCGTGTAACTGACCATCGTATTGGATTTACAATCCAACAGTTAGATCGCGTTATGGAAGGTAAATTAGAACCAGTTATTGAAGCGTTAATTACAGAAGAACAAAAACGTAAATTAGCGGCCCAAGACTAATAATATATAAGTCCAGATAAGTTTTTCATATTGGAAAACTTTTAAATCCCTAGCAATGGTCGATTGTTTTACAAGTAAAACTGCTAG
>JAUMTV010000005.1 GCA_030531025.1 Turicibacter sp. | reverse complement strand
AATTATTTCGTCAACAAGTTCACTCACTGACTAAGGATGATCTTCGATAAAACAGGAAGGTAAAATATGAGCGAGCAAAGTCTTGCTGTTTTATGCTTAAAACATGACATAAAGGAGAGAAGACGCATGAGAGGGTATCGTAAATTAAAAGAAATTGAACATCAATATTCATTTATTAAGTTAACACCTTTTATTTATTGGCTCTGTTAGACGAAATTGTTGGTGAAATTGTTAAAAATAAAAAACAATGATTAGGTTCATTGTTTTTTTATTGCTTTAGGAGATAATTTAGCTCTTCTATTCAATTGAATATTAACACTTAGTAGCATTAATATTACAAGGACAATCGTAATTAACACCTCTACTGTTTGAGAGTTCTTAAACTCTTTAAACTGATAAAAAATAATGGGAAGAATAAAGAGAAATAATGCAGAAATCATGATATGTAATCCAACTATTTTAGAAGCAATTTTTGAATCATATTCCTGTTTGTTAAATCCAACGTTAAAAAGAATATCCGATTTATACTGTACAAATCCAAGACCACCTATAATTAAAGAAATTACACAAAATACAATCATTTGTCCAACTAACTCATTATTCATTGTTAATCCCTCCATATATAATCTTATATTTATTTTATATTATATGGAATTTTTTAACAATAAATATTAGACATAATAAATCATCTAAATAAAGCAGTTCTAACTCTATAATCTTCAATGCTTAGTTCCAATTGACTCGATACTGTTTGGAGAATCATATTTTTTCCTTTCAAAACTTCTTTATCATCTTTGAAATATTCTAACCACTTCATCCAGTAAAGATAATTGACTAAATATTTAGTTGATACCCCTTTAAATCGTAACATCCATAGTTTTAAGCGACTATGAAAAGAGTTGAGACGTTGAATATTATAAAAGTCATCAGTTCTGCGCTTTCCACTCTCAATGCGCTTATGCTCTAATCCAAAATCTTTCACAAACTGAATGTAGCTTTGATGACTATCCGTACACAAAATAGAATCAGCTTCAATGTGACCTTCTAATGCACGACCTAAATCAGAGCTTTTCATACGTCCTTTACATACAAGCTCTGTATAAAGATTCCCTTGACGGTCTAATCCTGTTAACACACAAACTTGTTCAGAGCTAATCCCACGCTTCACTCCTTCTCCACCACGTTTACGAGATGGGCGAGGCATTACAAATCCACTCTTCACATGATTTCCTTTGAAAGACTCAGCAATATATGTTTCATCCATTTCTACGACACCCTCTAAATGCCCCATCCCAATATATGGACGAATCGCATCTAAAATTCGATGGCGCATGTAAAAAGAGGTCTTTACGCATACCCCAATTTGAACAGCCGCACGACGGATACTAAATCCTAAAATCATGCATTTAGCATATTCTAACCAAGAATTTAAAGGCAATTTAGAACCCGATAAAACTGATTTTGAAAAGTCGGTAAATGTTCGAAGACAAGATTTACACTTATAGCGTTGTTTACCTGATGAGATTCCATATTTAAAAACCTCATGGCTTTCACAATGAGGACAAGCTTTCCCTTTAGAAAAACGAGCTTCTCGACAATCTTGCATTGAGACAGGGCTTAGAGATAAAATTTCTGAAATATAATTCAATAAATTGGCTTGTTGCTCATTAGTTAAAGCTAAAATATCAGATTTTATATCATTCAACGTTGGCATAAGTCACCTCGAACATTGGTTTAATATTAGTTTATCATATTTGAGGCATTTTATTCAAGATAACAACAAGATTGTCTAACACAGCGTATTTATTTAGGTATTTTAATTGGAATCATCCTACAGCTACTTGAACTAATTCCAACGATTATTTTGCAGCAAATGATCGATTTATTTTTACCGAATCAGCAAATGGAGGCTATTTTAGTTGGGATTTTGCTGTTAATTATCGTGCCGATTATTGTCGCAACACTGACACTTTGCCAAAAGGTCATGATTAACTCGCGTGCAAAAATCATGGGGAATCAGTTGTCGGTGACCATCTTTAAAAAGCTATTAAGTCAGCCGCTAACCTTTTATCAAGAGAATAACTCAAATGAATTGTTATCTTATTGTAATAAAAATTTTTATTCTTATTTGCTGTTTTGGATGTCTGAGTTTCCAAGTGTTTTAGTCAATGTCATCATCTGTTTCCTTTATTTTGGCTGGCTAACTAGCATTCATTGGTCGTATGCGATTCTTTTACTTATTTATATCCCGCTATTGAAACTACCGAGTGATCAGATGAGTCACAAAGTGGGTGACTTTTTTAAGAAAATTATAACGACAAATGCTCGATGTAGTGAGATTATAGGTGAAGCATTCAAAGGCATTAAAACAGTGAAGCTCAATCATTTACAATCGGTTTGGGCGAACGAACTTCAAAAGAGTTATCATCAAGTAGAAAAGTTTTGGAACAAAGTTGTCTTTTATGATAATATGTCTGGGATTTGGATGAATCAGTTTATTTCATCTTTATTTAAAGGGCTTTGTTTAGCACTCGGTTTATTTTTGATTTTAAATAAACAAATGAGTATGGGTCAACTCATGGTTATTTTTACGATTTCAAGTCGCTATTTTCATTTACTCCATCAAGTGATGTATAGTAAGTTTAGTTTGACTAAGCATGAGGCTGAACATGAACAACTATTTACTTATTTAGAGTTAGAGGATCAGCTAGTTCATTCTAAAGGGACACGACCACTTGTAGAAGTCAATCGTGTTTCAGTTAATAGGGTGACATTTTCTTATCAAGAAAATCTTATTTTGAAGGATCTCTCACTTCAACTTTTGAAGGGAGAATGGGTTGGGTTAGTTGGAGAAAGTGGAATCGGTAAATCAACGTTGCTTGATTTAATGGTCGGATTTTATGAACCTACCTCTGGTGAAATTTTAATTAATGATCATCAGCCGATGGCATATAATTATGATTCATTTATGTCGCAAATCGTTTATTTATCGCAAACTAATTATCTATTCTCAGGAAGTATTGCCGATAATTTACGCTTGATGAAAGAAGATGTAAGTGAGGAGCAAATGCAATCAGTATTAGAAGCTGTTGGATTATGGGAGGTTGTTTCTAAGTTACCAGAAGGTATTCATTCATTAATTGGTGAAGATGGACAATCGTTATCACAAGGAGAGAAACAGCGTTTGATTATTGCGCAAGGACTGTTAAAAGAGGGGTCTTTATATTTACTAGATGAAATTACCTCTCATTTAGATATTGCTCTTGAAAATAAAATTCGTGATTGTTTTAAACAGTTACAACTTGAAAAAGGAATCACCATTCTATCGGTGTCTCATCGCTATAACTTTTTAACAGAGGCAGATGTCGTCTACGAGTTGAAAAAAGAAGAAGGACTTTGTCTTTTTCAAAAAGATTAAAATTAAAACGGAGCATAGTTGCTCCATTTTTTGATGATCATGTCTGACTTGATTGGTTATTTGATGTGTTTGATTGATAAATTCTTGAACTCTCGCCCATGGATGATATCCCTTGCCTAGATAGTTAAATCCGTACTGTTCGTAGTAACTGAGGTGGTCGGTACAAAGGTAGACCGAATTAAAACCAAACTTACCGGCATCGTTTTTAGCTCTTTCAAGTGATAAAGAACCATAGGCATGACCACGATAGTCTTCATCTATATAGCGGGCATAAATCCAAGGATATAAATCCATCTGACTGATAAAGTCATTTGTGATTAAACCAGCACAGCCAATGATGTTTTCTTCTTCCATCAATAAATACCATTGGGGGAATGGAGTTTTTGAATGAATACAATCATCATAAGACCATCAAGCTATCTTCTGTTGCCCAATGTTGTTGAAAGTAATGAATGGCCTTATTAATAGATTCTTTCTTCTCTCTTCGAGAAATAATAGGTACCATATAGCCTCCTTTTAAATGTTTAGTTTTCAGTTTATAACCCTTACTTCACCGGAAATTTGATGTGATAAAGATTGCTTTTATACTATAAAGATGATTTATTTTTGCTGACTGTTTCAAATTGTTCTTGTCTTTAAATTATAATTTTTCACCATTTAAAGATGAATTTATTTTACCTTCTTTAAATCAGGTTGAATTTTTGCTATTTTTATACTTCTTTTTCACGAATTATTCGGAAAGTTCTGTTATGTTAAGTTTATATGTTCTGATGAATTAAAACATGGTAAAATACCATTAGCTTTGGAAGAATTAGAAAGATATGACTGATTCATAAAAGATAGGAGAAGTAGGAGGAAATCTAATATGTTGAAAACGAGTTGGATTAAAAAAGTTGTCTTAGCTTTAGTAATTGTTGTCGGGTTAGGAATGCCAGCAACAGTCTTTGCTAAGACGTCATTTAGTGGAGAATATCGCCAAGGAGAAATCTTATCATTTGGTTCAAGCTTAACTAAAAACGAAGAGGCTGCATTAAGAGAATATTTCGGCGTTTCAGATGATATGGAAGCGATTTATGTTGATAATGAAACAGCAATTAAACAATTAGGGTTAGCACCAGATGCTTTAGATAACTACAAAGGTGGTTGGTATTCATCTGCTTATGTAAAGTTAACCGACCAAGGTGGCGTTCAAGTTAATTCTAAAAATGTAAGTTTAGTGACAAATGAAATGTTTACTAATGCACTCATTACATCAGGGATTTTAAATTGTGAGGTTATTGTTTCTGCTCCATTTATGGTAACAGGAGAATCAGCGTTAGCAGGAATTTTAGCAGGTGCTGAGGAAATTATGGGAGAAAGCTTATCAGAAGAAAATAAAGCAGTGGCGCAAGAAGAAATTGATACGACATTAGAAATTGCAGATGAAATTTTAAAAGATGAAGGAAATGAGATTAATGATAAAGGAGATTCATCAACCGTCGCTTCTGGAATTATTAATGATATTAAAGAACAAGTGATTAAAGATTCTCCGAATTCAACTCAAATTGGACAAATTATTGTTAATGTAACAAATAATTATGGCGTTGAATTAAGTGAAGAAACTCAAGCACGTGTCCAAAACTTAATGGAAGAAGTGAATAACTTAGATATTGAGTATAATGATATTAAAGATACAATGCAAAATATCGGAAATAGTATTTCTGAAAGCTTAAAAGAAGCGGGAATTAAGTTACAGGATTCTGGGATTTTAGAAAAAATAGGGAATTGGTTTAGTGATTTCTTTAGAAATTTATTCGATTGGGTAAAAGGTTTATTCACAGGAGCAAATGAGGTGGATCAACCAGAAGATATCTCACCTGAAACAGATTTACCAGAAACAGAGGAACCGACAAGTCCAAATGATAATGTCACTACACCAGAAGATGAGACGATTTTAGATGAATCAGCATCAGGTGAAGAAGCATCGATTGGAGAGCAGTCTGAAGAACAGCCTAATGAAGAAAATGTAGAAGAAGCCATTCAAAATGAAGAGCAAGCAGATGATCAGACAGAAGAAAATGTAACAGATGTTGAGTCTCAAGATTCAAGCAATGAAACTATATCAAAATAAAAAATAAAAAAATGTGACTAGTAATAGTCACATTTTTTTATGAGATAAATTATAATTAAGTTTATATTTTTACTTTTTTTGTAACAAATAGCCATTTATAGACACTTACTTAATGTGAGAGAGAAAATGGGCTTAAAAATAAGAAAGGAGGTTTATCTCACCACAAGTTAAAACTTAGTGAGAAGATAGGGTTCATGGTTAAGGAGAGGGAGGTGATGTGAGTGAAGCACTTAGAGGCTGTTTATGTTGAAAATTCGAAGATCGTTTATGGCTATTTAATTTCATTAACACAAGATCAGGATTTAGCAGAGGAGCTAACACAGGAGACGTTTTATCAGGCGTCTAAAACGATTCATCAATTTAAGGGAGATTGTAAGTTATCGGTATGGTTATGTCAGATTGCTAAATTTTTATGGTATAAGCAGTTAAAGAAACAAAGAAAGATAGAGACTCTTTCAATAGATGATGTATCAGAGTTGGAAGTTGGCTATCAAGATGTGAATAAAGAAATTTGGCATCGGTTTGAGAAGGTTGAATTATTTCGTCAAATTCATTTACTAGATGCGATGAGTAAGGAAGTTGTTTATTTGCGGTTAAGTGGAGATTTAAGCTTTGCTCAAATCGGTGATATTTTAAATAAAAGTGAAACATGGGCACGGGTGACATTTTATCGAGCCAAAAAACAGTTATTGGAGGGAAGACTTAATGACTAAAAAAATTGATTGTGAAATTGTCCAAGATTTACTACCAATCTATATTGAAGGATTGACTCATGAAGTAACAACAAAAGTGGTTAGTGAACATTTAGATGATTGTGGGGATTGTAAAGATGTTTATCAATTAATGACAGAACCCGAAGAAAAAGTAGAGGTGGAAGAAGTTAAGCAACTCAATAAGTTCTTAAAGCGAATTAAAACGAAAGGTTTAATAACAGGTGCTTTAATTATTATTGCTTTTTGGATAGGATGGGTGAGCTATCAAAAGCTATTTATTGATTCAATTACTTTAGCAGCTAATCAAATCGTTGTCGAAGATTTAGCCATGCGTACAGATGGACGATTACAATTTACGTTAAAAGATCAAAGTGGTCTTCCATTAACATGGATATTTGGTGGAGGTGACTTTGAAGGTGAGCAGCGAGTCTACTCATTTCAAGCCGGAAGACCTTTATTAAAAGGGCCGTTATCTATAGACTACGGAATAGGTGAAAAGCAAAGTGTTGATATTGAAGGATTTAATAAAGTTATTTATAAAGACGAACAAGGCCATGTGTTAGTGATTTGGGAAGAGGGAATGGATCTTCCAGTCATTGAAGTATCACAATCCCAATCTACTGAAGAAGTTTTTGTGCCAGGTTCTTATGATCAGCGGGATCCAGGAAATTTATTTGATGGACAGTAATTGTGAGTGAAACGACTTTAAAACTTATCACTTTCAATTTTGCTTTTGTATCATCAGCAGAAAAAGAACTAGGGATCTGTTTTATGTTTTTTTATTCAGTACAGATGGCGATATTATATTTATTAAGTTATCTAATAAAAGGAGGCTAGTCTAGCCTCCTTTTATGTCATGTTCCAGTTTTGATGGTTGAGTTTGATTTGATAGTTGAGGTTAAGTTGTTTAGAAAAGGATTTAATGGCCTTGAAGACTTTTTTCGCGAAATAAAAGTCTTCAAAGGCTTTTTGATTGAATTGAGGGTGTGCGATAAAGTTAACATGTAGAGTTTCGTTTATGATCTCGACTTGAATTTGTTTAATAAATTGAATTTCATTTAACCCTACCACTTCATAACCAGCAGGAGCAAGGCGTTGCTTTGTTATGTCTAATTTATCTGCTAAAATGAGAACGAGAGTCATTAAATCATCAGTCTGAAATCCATCACTATGATGTTTGATTGCCTTAAGAATCTGATCTTCATATTTGAGGTTAAAAGGATATGTTTTAAAGTAATGTTTTGCATAGTCGTAGCTTCGTTTCGCGTGTCCCGCTTTGCCTTCTAGGCTACCGATATCATGTAAAAGTGCAGCAATTTTTGCTTCCTCGATAAATGATTCGTCTTGGTTCAATGCACGAAGGATCTGTTCCGTTAAAAGGGTGACATGCTTAACATGGGTAAGGTTATGATAAGCCCATCCCCCAGTATCTTCTTCCATGGTTTCAATCGCTTGATATCGAGTTAAAATTTCTGGGTCATTTAAAAGGTGATTTAACATAAAGTCTCCTTTCGTTAGAAGTTTAGTCGTTTAGTTTAGTGAGTTTAATTTATTTTTATGGTAAAGGGGTGTAGTCCTTCTTGAGGATTTATCATGTTTCATCTTTAATGATTTGATTAGAAGGCTTTCGAGCGGTTTCTAATTTTTTAGCGACGCTTTTTTGTAAGTAAAGTTCTTTTGATAATCTTGAGCGAAAACACATGAATATAAAATATGAAGGATACAACGAATCGATTCTAAAGATGAGAAGGCTCCGATTTTACCATAAGCTTTTTCACGTATCGTCACGTGTAAGGTTACCGTTGCAAAATGGGATAAGCGGTTATTGCCGACGCTTGTAATCGCGATAATCGGAATATTTTGTGCTCGTAGTTGCTGAACAATTTTTAGAAGATATAAGGTTTCATCTGTATAAGAAACAATGATGGCCACATCAGTTGCTTTACATCGAGTGGCAAAATATTGCTGTTCTCCTTGAAGCCCTGTAAATAAGACGTCACGATTAATCCGAGACAGTTTAAATTGAAATTCAGAAATTTCATAAATAATATTATTAGCACCAAACAGCTTAATTGTGTCACTATTAATAATGAGCTGAGTGGCTTGTTTTAAAGCTTCAGGGTTAATGAGTTGTTTTGTATCTTTTAATGTTTCTTGTTTTAATGAAATAATTTTATTTGTAATTGAAGCAACTGTATCGTTAGAGGTAAAAGGCATATTTGCATTAATTTTAGTGAAATGACTAGTTAAATAGTCGTATTCTTCTAAATAAGCATCTCTAAATTCATTCCACCCTTTAAAGCCTAATTTTTTTGAAAATCTGACAAGGGTACTAGCTGAGGTATAAGTTAAATTAGCCAGTTCTCTTGTTGTTAACGTCTTAAGTGTATCAGGATAAGTTTTAATATAGGCTTTAATGAGTTCTTCGTTATTTGATAATTAAATATTCTCTATTTTCTCTTCAATCAACATCTTTATCACCTGAAAAAATTATAACATAGATGAGCTGAAATATTGTTTTAAAAAATAATACCGATTTCAAAGAAAGTTTGAAACAGTATTTTAAAAATCAATCAAGGCCTTTCAGTTACATTCAAGCTAGGTTATAGTAGCAGTGTAATCAATTTTTAAAGGAGAGATGCTTGATGAAAAAAGAGGGGATTAAAATTGTTACCATTGGTGGAGGAAGTAGTTATACGCCAGAATTAATGGAAGGATTTATTAAACGTTATGAAGAGTTACCAATTCGAGAGTTTTGGTTAGTGGATATTGAAGAAGGAAAAGAAAAGTTAGCGATTGTTGGACAGATGGCACAACGTATGTGGGATGCTTCTCCTTATGATGTGAAAGTTCATTTAACGCTTGATCGAAAAGAAGCATTAAAAGGTGCTGATTTTGTAACAACGCAGTTTCGTGTGGGCTTATTAAATGCACGAATTAAAGATGAACGTATTCCATTTTCTTACGGGATGCTAGGACAAGAAACAAATGGGGCTGGTGGCATCTTTAAAGCGTTACGAACAATTCCTGTCATTTTAGATATTGTTGAAGATATGAAACAGTTATGTCCAGACGCATGGCTAATTAATTTCACTAATCCAAGTGGGATGGTGACAGAGGCTATTATTAAGCATGGAGGATGGAAAAAATGTATCGGGCTATGTAATGTCCCTATCAATTCCATGATGAAAGAACCTGAAATGTTAGATGTCAAAGAAGAAGACTTAATTTATCAATTTGCTGGATTAAATCACTTCCACTGGCATAAGGTAACCGATCAATCTGGAAAAGATGTGACAATGGATATTATTGATGCGATGTATACAAAAGATGATGGAACACCTGCCAATATTTTTAAAGTTGATTTCTTAAAAGAACAACTTGAACAAATGAAGTTAATTCCATGTGGGTATCATCGATACTACTACTTACAAGATGAGATGCTAAAACATGGATTAGAAGAATATCACGGCATCGGAACAAGAGGAGAGCAAGTGAAACAAACCGAAGCCGAATTATTTGAACTATATAAAAATCCAGACTTAAATTACAAACCAGAGCAGTTAACTCAACGTGGAGGAAGCTATTATAGTGATGCCGCTTGTGAATGTATTAATGCCATTTATAATGATAAAGGAATTTCAATGGTTGTTTCTACACAAAATAATGGAGCATTACCAGATTTAGCTCCAGATAGTGTCGTAGAAGTGACGAGCTATATTACCGGTAAAGGTGCAATGGCAGTTGCTTGGGGACCACTTGATAGTGCAGAAAAAGGATGGCTTCAAGTGATGAAAGCGATGGAAGAATGTACGATTAAAGCTGCCATAACAGGAGATTATGGTTTAGCATTACAGGCGTTTTTATTAAACCCACAAATTATTGGTGGGAAAGTAGCTAAAGATTTATTAGATGAAATGCTCGTTGCTCATGAAAGATATTTGCCACAATTTAAAGATAAAATTCAAGAATTAAAAGCAAGTGGTGTGACAGTAAAAGATGAAAAGGTACAAGCATTAATGAAAGAAGCATATTAAATAAACTAAAAAAAATGGCCCTTTAGGCCATTTTTTTTGGTTCAGTAGTAGGTTCTTTTTTCGTATTTAGACAGATGTGTAAATAACACGCTAAAGTACCAAAAAAACCTATTCCATCCATTAAAGTATCATAAGGATGATATTGAAAGATTAAAGCATAGATATATTGAATAGCCCATAATGCGATAATAGGAAGTAATGTTAAATTAAATTTTTGTGAACGAATGGTTAGTAAATAAATAAGAGTAACGATAAACATAGATGTCATCCATGGAATGATATCTTCTGGCATGATATGTAATGGAAGATCACACCCTAATGTGAGGCTCCATCCTAGATTTAAGACCATCCAATCCCATAATAAAAAATATCCTCCCCCTATTAAAACTTTTTTTATGTTCGTGAATGTTCGATTCATTTTATATCCCCCATTTCTGAATCGTTAAACATATTATAGATTTTATGACTAGGAGATTCAATGATGCTTATCTATATTTTACCGTTATTGATATGAATACATGACTTAAAAATATATTAAATTGATGTGTTTAAAATAGATGTCTTGTAGCTAAAATAGAAGAAAGCTAAATCGTATAAAATAACAATTGATGTGAAAGTTAGTCAAGAGATTTTGAATTAAAATAAGCTAAAGAATTAGGAATTTTTTTGTTATTTTGTGAATGGGTTGTAGAAATTTGGCGAGAATAGAGAATTATATTAAAAAAGGTGAGAAAATGAAGTAAAGGAACATCTTTTTTATTGTCAGAGGAGTTAATTTGATGGTAGTCTTAATGTAAAATAAACTGTTTAGTCAATGATGATTGAATGAGTCCTATATGGTTACTAAGTCAGTGTGTAGCTTGGTTTAAATTTTAAAAAATGAGCGATATAATTAGGAAGAGTAAAAAGGGGTTATAAACAGTAAGTGATAAAGAAAAAGGATGGGATAGATGAAACGTTTCGTTGTTGTTTTTATGCTAGGAATATGTTTGTGTGGTTGTAGTAAAAAGTCAACACCGTTTGTTCAGAAAACAAAAGATTATCATCAGCGATTATTAATATTAGATGAAATGAATCGAGAAGATTATGAAACGAGCCAAGTTTATACGATAGGGGATCCTTTAATTTTTCTAGCTGGTGATAACAATGATATACTATGGCAAGTGACTTTAACAGGTTATGAAGTCATTGAGGATAGTTATGACAAAGCGAAGAAAGCCTTAGTTCTTCATTTTAATTATCGTTATTTTATGCAAGAATTTATTATGTCTCAATTTTTACTACCTGCTGTTCATCCAACGATTTTTTATAATGAAATCGCCTTAAAGCCACAGAGTCTAGCAGAAGCAACCATTGCATATAATTTAGGAGATTATGCGAATAGTCCTCATATTCTTTATGAACCAGTCGTTAATGACGAGATGGTTTGTCAGTTAATTTATTTAAAATCGAATACTGAACAAAATTGTTTTAATTATTATAGTTATGCTGGAGAAGGCGAGTATCTTATTAGTTTTGAAACTGGAGAAGGTGATCATTTTAATTACCTCATTGAAGTTAAGGAGTAAAGGAACGTCGAATTTTAAGAAAATAACACCAAAAAACGAAATATTATTTAAAAAATAAAACATTATGGTATGATAAACGAGGGATAAAAAAGGGAGATAAGGAGAGTTCTAGATTTAATTTAAAGGGGACATGTTATGAGTACAAAGAAAAAAGTATTAATTGGAGGGGCTATTGCAATTGTAGCAGCTGGATTAGTATTTGGAGGGGTACAAACATACAAATACTATCAGGCCAAGGAGTTAGTTTTATCCTATGAAGATATTACCTTTCCAAACATTAAGGTAAACGAGAAGGATGTATCAGAAATTTCAAAAGGTCAGTTAACAGAGCTTTTAAAAGAGGAAGTTGAAGGATTTGAAAAACGATTAGTTGAAGTGACGGTCAAAGATCAGACATTTTCTAAAACAATCAAAGATTTAGGTGTTTCCGTCAGTGAAGATGTTAATGGTTTAGCGAATGAAATTTTTTCGCTTGGAAAAGATTTGAAAATCTTAGAACAAGCTGAGCGAATTAAAGAAGCGCCGTCAGTTGAATATACAATTACATATAGTTATGATGAAGCACTAGTTGATGAATGGATTCAATCGATTGCTGATGAAGTTTATGTAGAGAAACAGGATTCTACCTTTAAGATGGTATCGACTGGAAACTTTGAAGTTGGAGAAGGTCGCGAGGGTTACACAATTGATGCTGACGCATTAAAAGAGCAAGTTAAAACAGCATTAAATGATGGTTCAAATAAAGCAGTAAAAGTGACAGCTGAAGGAACTGTTGATAAGCAATCACGTGATCCAGAGTTATTAAGATCAGTTAATTCCAAGATTTCTACATATAGTTCATCTTTTCCAACTGGGATTGCTCGCTCTAAAAATGTTGAGTTAGCAACATCAAAAATTGATAAAACATTATTAATGCCTGGCGAAGAGTTTTCATATACAGAGAAAGTATCACCAGTTGTCGCATCAAATGGTTATTTGAATGCAACTGTATTTGTAAACTCACAACCTGTTGATGGTATTGGGGGCGGGATTTGTCAAGTTTCCTCAACATTGTATAACACAGTTTTATATGCTGGAATCATGCCAACAGAACGAAGAAACCATAGTTTGCAAGTAGGATATGTTCCTGCCGGATTAGATGCTACGATGGCTGAAGATCTGATTGATTTTAAATTTGTAAACACATTAGATTATCCAATTTATATTAATGCCTATACAAGTGGGGGAACATTAACGATCGAATTCTGGTCAAATGAAGACGCATTAAAAGGGATTACTTATAAACCAAGTGTTAAAACCATTGAGTCTGGTAAAAAGTATCAAACTTATTTAATTGGTTATGATGCTAATGGAAGTGTCGTTTATAATGAATACATTGATACAAGCACATATAAATAAGAAAAAAAGCTTTACTTCATATGAAGTAAAGCTTTTTTATATGTTATTTCACGTGACAGCTAGCTAAATAGAGAATATCTTATATTGTATCCTGGTCATATTAACAGTAAAAGAAGTGAAGTTGTTTGAAAACAGAAAGATGTGATACTGTTGACCAATGTCATAAGAGATGAAAAATTAAAAGCAGCTTTAAATGAAATATATTTTAATCAGCGAGCTGAACAAGAGATTACAAAAGCCCAGCTTGCTAGCCTAAAAGGAGCCGTATACTTAGAGAAAAAAGAAATTAAAGATTTGACTGGGATCAATTATGCAACAAATCTAACGGGTTTATATTTAAATCATAATCAAATTAATGATTTAACACCATTACGAGAGTTGCAAAACTTGGAACAACTAAGTGTTATGAATAATCAAGTTAAAGATTTAAGACCACTTAGTTCACTCAAAAAGCTTCAAAGTTTAAATGTTAGTCAGAATATCATTCAAAGTTTGTGGCCGTTAACGAAATTAAAAGAGTTAGTGACACTTTTTTTAGATGATAACCCGCTTCAAAGTTTTGACGAATTGTGTTTTATGAAACAACTGTCGTTATTATCGATGATGCGAGTCGGAATTTCTAATTTAAACATCATAAAATCTCTCGTTAATCTTGAGGTTTTATATTTAGATGAAAATAATATTCAATCACTTGAGCCATTAAAAGACTTATATCTATTATATCAGTTAAATATTAATGGCAATCAGATTGCGGATCTAAAGCCACTAACTGGACTTAAACATTTGTGTATTTTATTTGCGAATCGAAATCAAATCGAAAGTATTGAGCCATTAAAAAAAATGAAACAGCTTCAATTTCTTGATTTAAATTATAATCAGATTGAAGATTTAGAGCCATTAGCGAAAGTGGAATCATTAGAAGCCTTAAGTGTTATGTATAATCGAGTTAAAACTCTTACTCCGATTATGAATCTTCCTCACTTATTAGCCTTATTAGCGCAAGGAAATCAAATTAACTCTATTCAAGGATTGAAAACACTCCCGATTATTAGTATTGAAAATCAATTGATTGAGTGGATCGTTCCAATGAATCATAACTCTAATCGTCTTGGATTGAAAGGTCAGTTAATTGATCTTGATGGGAATGTCCCACATATCACGATAATGATTCCTAAGTCTGCTCGTTATGATTCAGAAACAAATCAATTAGAGCTGACAGATTCTTTAACCAATCAGATTAAGATCTTTTTTCATAATCAAAATCAAGAGATCCCATTTAGTGGAGAACTACAAATTTCAATTACTCAAATATAAAGTCAAGCGGTCACATGACCGCTTTTTATTGAAATGAATAAATTTGAATATTAGACAACTTTTTATAAAAAATGGTATATATGTAAGGTTTAACTAAATTAATGGATGAGTATAGGATGAGGGGGTTAAAAAATACTCTAAAATATAAAAAAAATATATACAAATAGAAGTTAAGGTGTTATAATAACGCCTGCACCGAAAGAAAACCCTATCAAATGATAAGTGTACTGGAATGTTTTTTGAATTAATTTAAGGAAAGGTTTATTGAAAAAAAATTCTAGTAAAACAGCAAGTAAAGGAGTAAGTTAAATGAAAGTAGTTGTCGTAATTGACTCATTAAAAGGGAGTTTAAGTTCAATGGAGGCAGGAGAAGCAGCAAAAGCAGGAATCTTAGCTGTGAATCCAGAAGCAACTGTTGTTGTAAAGCCTCTAGCAGATGGTGGAGAAGGAACAACAGAAGCTTTAGTTTGTGGGATGAATGGTCAGATGAAAACATTAGAAGTAACAGGACCAATTTATGAACGAGTGACAGCACAGTATGGGATGATTGATGAGGTTGCTGTGATTGAAATGGCACAAGCAGCGGGACTTCCTCAAGTACCTGTTGAAAAGCGTAATCCATTAGTGACAACAACTTACGGAGTAGGGGAAATGATTAAAGCATGTGTTGAAGCAGGATGTAAAAAATTCATCATTGGAATTGGTGGTTCTGCGACAAATGATGCGGGGATCGGTATGTTAATGGCGTTAGGTTATAAGTTTTTAGATGAAAATGGAAAGGAAGTTCAGCAAGGTGGACAAGGATTGAGTCAGATTGTCTCAATTGATGAATCAAACGTTTTAGCTGGTTTAGAGGCATGCGAGTTTAAAATTGCTTGTGATGTAAATAATCCGTTATATGGTCAACAAGGTGCGGCCTATATTTATGGTCCACAAAAAGGAGCAACTCCTGAAATCGTAGAAATACTTGATGAAGGATTGCGTCACTTTGCTAGTGTGGTTGAAAGTTATAAAGGAAAAGATTTTGCGACATTACCAGGAACAGGAGCTGCAGGTGGACTAGGGTTTGCATTTACGGCATTTTTAAATGGAACGTTACAATCAGGTGTTCAAATCATTTTAGAAGAAACAAAATTAGACGAATCACTTGAAGGTGCGGATTTTGTGTTAACAGGTGAGGGGCGTTTAGATCATCAAACAGCGATGGGAAAAGCTCCGATTGGGGTAGCTAAGTTAGCTAAAAAACATGGTTGTAAAGTTATTGGATTAGCTGGATCGACAACGAAAGAAGCAACAGCTTGTAATACTGAGGGAATTGATGCATATTTTTCAATTGTTAATGGAGCTATGTCACTAGAAGAGGCAATGAATAAAGAAGTCGCAGCAGAAAATATGAAGCAAACAACACAACAAATTTTCAACTTAATTCAAGCAATAAAATAATGGAGAGTAAGGAGTACTAAGATGGATTTACAGATTACAACATTCGGTGCCTTGTTAGGGTTAGCCGTTTCAATTTTCTTAATTATTAAAAAAGGTCATCCAGCGTATAGTTTAATTTTAGGAGCTTTAATCGGTGGGATAATTGGTGGAGCCGGATTAGCTGGAACAGTTGATATTATGATTGATGGGGCAAAAGGAATGATGCCATCTATTATTCGTATTATTACATCAGGAGTTTTAGCAGGAGTTTTAATTCAAACAGGTTCTGCTGCTAAGATTGCCGATCAAATTGTTAAGACATTAGGAGAAAAGCGTGCGTTATTTGCCTTAGCTTTAGCCACAATGATTTTAACAGCATCAGGAGTATTTATTGACATCGCCGTTATTACAGTTGCACCAATCGCATTAGCTTTAGGGAAAAAGTTAAATTATTCAAAAATGGCTGTATTACTTGCTATGATTGGTGGAGGAAAATGTGGGAATGTCGTTTCACCTAATCCAAACACGATTGCAGCATCTGAGAACTTTGGTGTTGAGCTATCAAGCTTAATGGGAGCCAATGTTATTGCCGCTTTATTTGGTTTAGTAGCAACCGTTATACTAGTTAAATTGCTAGTGAATAAAGGCGAGAAAGTAACGGAAGTCGTGGAACAACATAAGCAAGAAGATTTACCAAGTTTCTTTGCAGCGATTATAGGACCACTAGTTGCGATTATTTTATTAGCATTACGTCCTTTAGTGGGAATTACAGTGGATCCATTAATTGCATTACCGGTCGGTGGGTTAATCGGCGTTGTTGCGTGTGGTAAGGCGAAGCAAACAAATGAGTTTATTACATTTGGATTAACAAAAATGATGCCAGTAGCCGTCTTATTAGTTGGAACAGGTGCTGTAGCCGGAATTATTAAAGCTTCAACATTACAAGCGGATACAATTACTCTTTTAACTAGTTTAAGTATTCCTGAGTTTTTATTAGCGCCAATTGCAGGGATTTTAATGGGAGCGGCGACAGCATCAACGACAGCTGGTACAACGATTGCTTCTGCAACATTCGGTCCTGCTATTATGGCTGCTGGTGTTTCACCACTTGGGGGTGCAGCAATGGTTCATGCTGGATCAACAGTATTAGATCATTTACCTCATGGATCATTCTTCCATTCAACAGCAGGAGCTACAAATGTTTCAATTAATGAACGTTTAAAATTAATCCCATATGAATCATTAGTAGGATTAACAATTACCATTGTTACAACAATTCTTTGGGGAATTATTCTATAATTCAAAAAACGACTCATCATTGAGTCGTTTTTTTGCTATAAAAAGAAAATTTAATTGTAAAAAAATGTTAAATATGATAAGGTCTTAGTTAAATAGCAATGAAACATTTGTTAATTGCTTTTAAATTTTAAATAAGAATAGCTATTATAAAGGGGATAAAGAAAAATGACTGTACAAAAAATGTGGGAAGCATTTATTAAGGAAAATCCAATGTATAAAAATGAACATTATGCTTCTTTTGCATTTGGTAATAATGATATTTCAGCAGATGAATTAGCTATGTTAGTGAAAGAGGGAAAGAAAACAGCGACTGCTTCAGGCTATTGCTTTTATGAAATTGAAAATGAACCACTTCCTAAAGAAGGGCGGTTTAGTATTGTTTTAAATTCAAAGAAAAAACCGGAATGTATTATCGTGACCACTAAGGTCTATTTAAAACCATTTAATGAAGTTTCAAAGGAACATGCCTATAAAGAAGGTGAAGGAGATCGAAGTTTAGACTATTGGAAAGAAGTCCATCAAGAATTCTTTAGCGAAGGATTAAAAGTCTACAATCAAGCGTTTGATGAGACAATGCTAATTGTTTGTGAGGAGTTTAAACGTGTTTGGAAATAGTAAAGAAAAAAAGGACGATGGATTAGAAATCGTCCTTTTTAAATAATTAAAGTTTATATCCGCATTCATTACAGAATTTTGCACCAGGTGTTGTTTTATTCCCACACTCAGGACAAAATTTAGACTCTTTTTTATCACTAGCTTGAATTTGAACTTTAGCTCCACATTCGTTGCAAAACTTAGCGTTCGGACTTAATGAATGTCCACATTGATGACAAGTCAACAGATGAGATGAAGTTGATGTAGCAGTAGATGAGTTAGATGTTGTAGAATTCATTTGTTTGATCATTTCTACGCCTAAAGACATTCCAACACCTGCTTGAGCCATAGAAGCTATCGTGCTATTCGGCTGCTCTGTCATTGAATCTATCATACTCATTTGTTGATAATGTGCGACATCACCAACCATGTCATAAGAGGCTGTTTTCTCAATCATCTTCTGAATATTTTCAGGATAAGTGAAACTAGAAATTTTGAAGTCCGTAACGGTTAACCCTAACTTTATCAGTTCCATATCAAGATCCATTTTAATTCCACTTGCTATTTCAAAAGCATTTGCTTGAAGATTAAATAAATCTTTTCCTTCTTTAGAAATCCAGCGCATTAATAGTTGATCAAGTAAAGATAACACACGTTCTTTAACATCGTCAATGGTAAATTGTTGCTTAACGCCCGCTACACGATCAATGAGTGCTAAATAGTCATCTATTTTTACTGTAAATGTTCCAAAGCTACGAATAGGTAAGCCACCTTTTAATGTAGGTGTCGGAATGTTGATAGCATTTTTAGTTCCCCAACGAATTAAAAATTCTTTTGTATTGACGAAAAGAACTTCTGCACGAAGTGGATTATTGAATCCAAATTTAAATCCTTTTAAAGTTGTTAAGAATGGGATAATATCGGATTCAATTTGATAATTTCCTTCATCTTTAAAGATTCCTTCAATTTTTCCATTGTATAAAAAGATAGCATCTTGTCCAGGGCGAATCACCAGACGGCTACCACGTTTAATTTCTTTTTGACGCCAAAGCCAAAAGATGACGTTATCACGTGATTCATTCCATTCAACGACATTAGCAAATTGATTAGTAAATAAACCCATTATTAAAACACTCCTTAGTTATTGCAATAAACAAATATAAACCAAATGGCAATTAAGCCTAAGATAATTAATAGACTAATTTTAATCCAACTATATGGATAAGTACCATGAATTTGTCCAGTTTCTCCATTAATAATATATTGATATTGTTTTCCTTTATAGTCATACGTTGCTGTCCAAATTGGAAGTAGAACATGCTTAAATTTAACATCATCAAAGTGAGTATGAAGATTGATTCCACTTACTGTATCAAAGCGACGGAGTACATCTTGGCGTACGGCTTCCTCAAGCTCTTGGTACATTTTTTGTTTTGCGTGTGTAAATCCTTCAGTTACTCCTAATCTATAACGTTCAGCCATATAGCCAGAGATATATTCACTTTGATAAGGTTGAAGACGATCGGTATTAAACGGTTCAACACCACACATAATGTTATCATTATAATTATGTGAAGCATTGACTAAGACATCATCAAAAAACTGATGAATCTGTCCACTCACTGGGTACCAGCGAACTTTTTGAACTTGCTCTTTTTTTCCATTGATTTCATGTGTTTCAAAGTAGTAACGCCCACCTCTAGCTGTATAAGTACTAAATGTATTAGCATCATAGGTCCAATAGGGAACGTAGATGGCTTGCAGTTTATCGCTTTGATAAAGCAGTTTTAAGTCATTAGGTGCTAACCAGCGATAGTTCATCCATTTAGCTAACTCTTCTATAGCCTGATGTTTTTCTAGTTTAAACGGAAGAATTCCTTCAGGTTTAATTCCGGCCGATTGCTTTGTTTTTAACACATGCGAGGAACCACAATAAGAGCAGTGGAGGGCAGTCACATGTTTATCAACTACAGTTTCTGCACCGCAACTTTCACAACTAATGACTTCCACTTCGTCATTCCATGTGGATTGCTCTTCAAGGTCTTTCACGAAAGAAAAATCGTATTCTTGAACTTCACCTTCAGCTTGAATAGCGACTTGTGTTTCACAATATGGACATTTTAAAGATTGAGTTTTAATGTCAAAGACCATATTTCCACCACAATTCTCACAGGTGAAAACTTCGATTTCTTCATGTTTTGCTTCACTCATCGTCTTAACCCTCCCTACTGTAAAAAAGTTGTAGCTTTTAATCGGCTACAACAGATGAATGAATGTGAATTTTGTATTATTGATTATTGTTAGAAGCTTTTAATGCAGCTAATTCATCATCAATAGCAGATGAACTAGAATTTTTTAAGGCCTGCAGTTCGCTTTCAACAGATGAAGAAGGTGCAGTATTGTATTTACTCATCAAAGCGTCAAGATCATCTGCTTTAGGTGTATTTAAATCTGCCATTGCATTGGCTTCATCTAGCATGCGATTTGCTTTTTCTTCCATATGTGCGAATGCCCCTAGATTTGATTTAGAGCTGTTTAAAGAACTACCAAGCTCGTTGATACGTTGTTGCATATTTACAGTTGCTACTTTCGCTTTAATACTATCACGACGAGCATTAAGTTCTTGAATTTCACTGACTAGTTTATCATGCATTTGACGCATTTTAGTGGCATTAGCTGAAGCTAATTGTACTTTCTGTTCAAGTGTTGTTTGTTTTTCAACGAGTGATGCTTTTTTAGATAAAAATAAACGGGCATCATCATCATTTCCCGCTTCCACCGCTCGCTTAGCGTAATCTAATAATTTTGAAATTTCTTTGTTACACTCATCAAGTTCACGTTTTGCGCGTGTTTCTTCCGCCATAATAGATGCTGTTTCAGCTTTGACTTTTCCTAAATCATCATTTAAGTTACGTAAGATTTGATCTACCATTTTAGCAGGATCTTCACATTTATCAAGCAAAGCATTGATGTTAGCCGACATAATATCAGTAAAACGTTTTAAGATTGACATGAAACCACTCCTGTTTTTTATTATCAGTTAAAGTATATGAACAAAAGAAGTAAAATATTAGGTATTATTTGTTTATCCTAATTCTACTGCTAACCTAACTAAAAAGCAATTCATTGTGATGTATAATTTTGGTGTAAAAAAAAAGCCCTGTTTGGGCTTTTTTATTCTACGATTTCACCTGTCTGTTGTTTAAGTGCTTCAATTGCTGCTTGATAACCAGCAATATAGCCTTCTTCAAATCCTTGATCATATAATGGATTGTCTTCATCTTGACTTAAGCTGAAGTTAGCTGAAGTACTTAAGACATGATTAGTGACCGTCACTTGTTGAATTGCAAACGTATCTGTTTCATTTAATGTATAGTCAGAGACCTTTAAAGTAGTTGGATCGATATAAGTTGTCTCATGAGCTGAGTCATTAATTTTAACACGACTATAGTCAGTGAAGTTTTGTCCTTTAACAATTAAGTTTCCTTCATCATCATTATAAACATCGGAAATTAAGATTTCGTTAACACCCATTTGCATTTTTGTTGGCTCATATGGGGTCATTCCGCCGTAAATATAACGTTCACCATATAACATATCATATTGTAATAACTTCAAGTTGTCTAAATAATCAGCTGATTCTTGATGTTGTTGATGATAGTTGATTAACGTTCCATGATGAATATCTAATTGGTTTAAAACATGGGCACCTAATTGATAAGCTTCAATATCAGCGTCTTGCTTTTCTAATCCAAAGTTATTCCAAATCACATATTCTGTTTGGAAAATGTCGCCATTTGAAAGTTCAGCATCTTCAATTCCTAGTGTCGGTAAATGATCCCCATACATGATGAGTACGGTATTTTCATTAATTAAAGATAAAGCATTAATCAATTCACCAACAAATCGATCCATCTCATAAACTTCATTTGTAAAGTACTCAAATGAAGTGAGGCGATCAACATTATCTAAACCTGAGACAGTAATTTTAGAGTGATTTTCAATCGGTGTTGAAGGGTAATCACCATGTCCTTGAACAGAAATCGTATAAATAAAATCTTGACCTTCTGTTGAGCTTAAGGCGTCTAAAATTGGTTTTGTTAAATATTTATCTTTTGCCCAACCAAGTGGTGTTGTTTCTTCAATATTCATATATTCAATCGAAGTGAATGTATCAAATCCTAACATTTTAAATACTTTTTGACGAGTATAGAAGGTTCCTTTATTATTATGAATTGCATGTGTTGAATAACCTAAATCTTTTAAGTCAAAGTTAAGACTTTCGGCAGTCGTTTTTCGTAAGATTGTTTTGTAAGGATATTCACCGGCACCAAAGAATTCAAGATTCATCCCTGTAATAATTTCAAATTCTGTATTAGCTGTTCCAGCACCTACAGAAGGAACACGTAAAAATCCAGATGAAAATTCTTCTTTTAATTTTCTGAAGTTAGGGATTGGATCTTCTGAAAATTCTAAGTCTTTCATATAAGTAGGATCAAAAAATGATTCTAGTTGAAGCATGATAATATTTGGCGCTTGTTTTTGTGGAACTAACGTATTGTCATTACTTGCTACTAAATTTGAACTATCTAATTCAGGAGATTCGTCTGCATCGACTAAAGACTGTGCTAATTGATCAATATTTGCTTTTGTGTAATTAATCGGACGTTTAATTCCTGTATTTAATAAAGTATTTGTAAAACAGTAAGGGAATCCATAGTCAAGATAAGCAAAGGCAACATTTCCAAAGTAATCAGAAATAATATTCGCTTTTAAAGCTCCTTGTGTTAAGAGAACAAAGCTTAGCACGCTTGCTGCAAACAAAGGAATTGCTTTTTTATAATTGACTTTATTTTTAGATTTTGGTGCTTTAAAGAAAGAAATAATAACACCAATTATTGCAATTGAGATTCCAACAATAATTAAACCTATTTCAAATTTAGTGAAGTATTTTTCTAAAATATCAAACGTTGATGAAATTAGCTTTAATTCATTGGCTGTAAAAGGTGTTACACGATTATTTAAGACAATTCCATTTGTAATCCCACCAGCCAACCAAATGACTGAAATTGTTGTAAAGACAAAGAGCTTGCGTCTAACTAATAAAACAACAGATAAAGTAACTAAGATAAGTAAGACGTTGTAAGTAAATATGATTGGTGAATGAATAAGATATTGTAGTGCTGCCACAATCGAGTGACGACTAAAACATTCAATTGAAAAATTGATGAAAAAAGCAGCCGCAATACAAAGAAAATAATAGTTATATAAATACTTTTTCGCAAATTCTTTCATGTTTAACCCCCATAAATAAATGCTGTATGAGTTTGAGTGGACTCAAAGAGTTTGGTTTACAATTATTTCCATAATGTGAATCTAAAAATAGTCCATCTGTCATTGTAGCAACGATGTAGTATAAAATCAATTAGAAAAATTTAGTAGAAATAGCTACAAATAATTATTATACATATTCAAAATAAAAATTCATCTTCTATTAGAGGCTTTTGATAAATTCACTAAAATCTTCAGTGAGAAAGATTAAAAATAAGAAAATATAAACGCTTTTATAGAGCCTTTTTTGCTAGAATGTCGACTTTTGTTAAGAAAAGATTAAAATTCTGTTAATTTTCGGTTAAGAGTTGTGAATCTGATTGAAAAGGTTATCGTATTGATTTTATATGAAGTATGAAGTAGGACTTAAAGCAGAAATGATAATTTAACTATAACTAAGGTAGGTGAAGATTGTTAATAAAAGCGAATAGAGGGTTTCTTATAAATATTAAATTCAAAGATTGGTCATCTAATTAAGGATAATTAGGGTTTATGTAAGAATAACAGTGTAGAGAAACTGATAATTATTAGTTCATAAAAAATGAAATATTCTTAAGTCAAGTCATTTACTCTTTCTATATATAAAAGTAATTAATTTGAGGGCATAAAAAAAGTAGAGAGCTGTCTCTACTTTTTTTATTATAATGCTTTTGGTTTTAAGCATTCAGTAATACGTGAAACCATTGTTTCTTTTTCAGAATCGTTGCTCCCATTCCAAAGAATTTCAAATATAACTCCAAGTCCTGGAAGGGTTTTTTCTTCACCTGATTCAATGGCATCAATGATTGTTTCACGGATTTCATCATAGTTTGAATCATCTAAGTTTGCAATAACTGCTTTTCTTAAATCGAAGTTCATGGTCATCACCTCATAAAATTGCTTTCGTTATAGTTTTTCACGTTTATTAGAAGTTATACATCATTTTATCGATTGATATTTTTAAAAACAACAACATATACTAAGGAAGTGTATTAGCTCCAAAAAGGATGAACTAATCAGTTTATTTTTTATTTGAGTGAAAATTAGATTGCATTTTCATTCATAAGATAAAAAGACATAAGTCGCCTGTTTTGAAATTTATTTGGAAAGTTTGTTGACTTATAGTAAAATAGTAAGGTGAAACCGTATGAACAAGCGGTGTTAAGAAAAGAAAGTAGGTTGAAGATATGGGGAATCGTTTCTTAAAGGGGGCAATGATTTTAAGCATTAGTATGTTTGCCACCAAGTTTCTTGGAATTCTCTATGTAATCCCGTTTCAACAATTAGTTGGGACATCAGGAATGGCGCTTTATAATTATGCTTATACGCCATATGCACTGTTTATCAGTTTATCAACACTCGGAATTCCAGTTGGGATTGCGAAATTTGTATCAAAATATAATGCAGCGGGAGAGTATGATACTGCAAGAAAAATGTTTAGATATGCTATATGGTTCATGATAGCCTTAGGAATCATTGGGTTTTTAACGATGTATAATTTAGCACCGTGGTATGCTCAAGTGGTATTAGGTGGGGAAGAAGCATTAGCTAATACGGTTGAGGATGTTACAATGGCAATTCAAACGATTAGCTTTGCATTGTTAATTATCCCTGTCATGGCAATCTTTAGAGGTTTCTTTCAAGGAAACCAAAATATGGTCCCAACATCTGTTTCGCAATTTGTTGAACAAGTGGTACGTATTATTTTTATTTTAGCTGGATCATATTATATTATTAACATTCAAGGTGGAACAACAAAAGAGGCTGTTGGGTTTTCAGTATTTTCAGCATTTTTAGCTGGAATTACCGCGTTTTTAATTTTATATTACTATTGGATTAAAAATGTTAAGCAATATAACCAATTACTAAAACAATCAGTTCCGCATGAACCACGAAATTATGGTAATTTATTTGCCGAATTAATTTCATATGCAATCCCTTTTGCGATTTTAGGATTAGCAACAAACTTATTCCAAATTGTCGATCAAACAACGTATAATCACTATATGTTATTGAGTGGATTAAATGGAGTGCTTGTTGAGGATTCATATGGGATGTATGCGGGATCGTTATATAAAATTATCATGATTCCTGTTTCGTTTGCGATTTCATTTGGACAACCGTTAATTCCAGAGTTAACGCATCATTTAACAGCAGGGAATCTAAAAGCTGTTCGTAAAAATTTAGTACTAGCCATTCAATTAACATGTTTTATCACAGTTCCTGCAGTTGTTGGTATGGCCTTATTGTCAGAACCGATTTATATTATGTTCTTTAATTCAGCGACACCGGGTTATAACCAAATGGGTGGAGATATTTTTAGATTAGGTTCATTACTTGGGTTATTTATGGCGCTTTATAGTATTGTAACTGCCATTTTACAAGGGATCGGTAAACAATGGTATGGGATTATTTTCTTAGTTATTTCATTAGTGATTAAATATTTTGGAAATGTTTTATTAATCCCAATTTTTAAAACAGATGGTGCGACATTAGCAACGATGATTGCATATACATTCTGTATTACGATGAGCTTAATTATTATTAAGCGTCAAACTGGATTTAAAGTCTCACAGTTACTTCGCCGATTAGTTGCTATTTTTGTTTTTACAGGAATTATGGCATTCGTAGTTGTTGTAGTGAAGCTTGTACTTAATTTATTTATGGACTATAATGCACACCACTTATTATCATATTTCTATGTGGCGATTGCCGGATTTATCGGAATCATCATCTACTTTGGTTTAGCTTGGTATTTTGATTTAATTACGGCTTTATTTGGATTAAAATTTTCACCTAAGCGATTTAAAGAGCGCATACTTCGTCGTCGTTAAGGTAATACTATCCCTATACAACTAGCTTAGTTTGAAGGTGATGGGATGAAGCGCGCATTAATTTGTTTTATGTTAGGATTTAGTGTGATTGGCTTTTTGTGTATTGGCGGTCTACGACCGAAAGTTCAATTGACAGATCAAGCTCAACAAAATATTTCACTGCTTGCTACGGCAGCAATGAGGTTAACTGATCATGTAAAGTTATGGTTATCTGATTACGTTGAGGAGACTGAACCAGTGATTAGCACAGTTGATTCTCTCCCTCAAAAAGAGGCTTTAATTGATTATGATGCGGCTTTAAAAATCGTTTGTGAAATTATTGATGATATTGAAGAGTTACTGACACCTGATCAAAAAAAAGCTATTGAAAGAGAAGTAAATGAATTATATAAGCAAAGTATTCTAAAGGAATATAAAAATCAAATAGGTCCACAATATTATGAATAAAAAAGCCGCCGATAAGCGGCTTTTTTAAATTGTTGTTTCTGGTCTAAATCCAAGGTAGCTTTCCACTTTACGGAGACGAATATTAATATTATCTACTTTGTTTTTAACATCAAAAACATCGACATTAGCTGTGTTTGTCATAGAGTAATTAGCAGAAGGGTTCATTGCTGCAGGCATTTGATTGTTAGCATATCCTTGTCCCGCTGCCATAATTGCATTAGTTGGTGGCGGTGGTGATGGAACAGCTGGGTCTACTGAATAAGTTGCAATATTAGGATTTGAAGCACCTACTGCATTAGTTGGTGTCAAAGATGGATGTTTATAGGTCGTTTTAGATGTATTGTCCTGAATGTCTTGTTGGACGTCACTACCTGCTGAATAAGGATTAGGTCGGAAATATTGATTAGATAAAATATTAGTTCTAGTTAAATCTTCAAGAGATGGAGTTAAATCAGGAAGAGCATCTTGTGGTGTAGGGGTATAAGAAAAATCATTAAACGAAAATTGCCCAGGAAATGATTCGTTGCCTGATGGTTCTGCACCAATATTAGCACTTAAATTTTCATTAATTAAAGACGGTTGTGGTAGTTGATTATAATTGTTATTAGTCATTTGATAGGGATTTGTATTAGGTTCGTAATTAGGAACCTGATTTGGGTTAAAGTTGTTAGTTGGCATAGAATAAGGATTATTATTAACCATAGAATTTGGATTGAATGGATTCTTTGCTATTGGATATGAATTAGGATTTCCACCGTTATTTATCATTGGCATTTGATTAGAATTTAAATTGTTGTTCATCATAGAGTAGGGAGCGTTGGTTCCGTTATTCATCATTTGAGGTTGCGGATAAGTGTTGTCCATCATGGGATAGTAGTTAGGATTTGGGTTGTTACTCATCATAGGATTAGTATTCATTGTCGGATAAGGATTGTTCATCATTGAGGGTTGATTCGGATTCATATTATTATTTGCCATTGGCATTTGAGCTGGATTAAAATTATTATTCATCATGGAATTAAGTCCTCCTATTGATGTCATTCCTCCATTTCGACCTTGAAATTGAGGACCCGCACTCGTATTAGGTCCCATCATTTGATTAAAGCTTGGTCCAAGTGGAGACATGCCATTATAGCCTTGCGGAGGGTTTTTGGTATTATTTAAAAATTGATTTAAATAAAATTGCTCCATTTCCTCAATAGGCGTTTTTGACTTTTGTTTTTTATGTTTGCCAAACATGGGCGAAGCCCTCCTTTCTATTGCTACTATATACTATGAAAGGTGCCCTGATTGTGTTATGATATTTTTGTTTAAAAAGTTTTAGATAAAATTGGAGGAACAAACGTTGCGTTTAGATAAATTATTAGCTCATACGGGATATGGAACACGTACAGAAGTAAAAAAACTATTAAAGTCTAAAGTCGTTAAAGTAGATGGCGTCGTTGTAAAAGATGCGAAGCAGAAAGTTGACTTAAGTCAACAAGTGGTTACTGTATTTGATGAGATTGTTGAATATCGTGAATTTGTGTACTTAATGATGAATAAACCTCAGAATTGTTTAAGTGCTACACGTGATCGTGATTACCGTACCGTTATTGATTTGTTAGATGATTATTATTTAATGTTTGATGTTGCACCCGCAGGACGTCTTGATCGTGATACTGAAGGGTTAGTTCTTTTAACGAATGATGGCAAGTTAGCTCATGAAATTATTTCACCGAAAAAAGATGTTTTTAAACGTTATATTGCCCATATTAGCGGTGAATTAACAGAGTCATCAATGAAGCAATTAGAATTGGGTGTAGAAATTTTAGATGGGAATAATGAGGCCTTTGTTACTAAACCAGCAAAGGTAAAAGTTATAGGTACAGTCAATGATTTAACGGCTGTAGAGATTTGTATTACCGAAGGAAAATTCCATCAAGTTAAGCGAATGTTTGCTAGCGTAGGATGTAAAGTTGTCTATTTAAAACGCTTAGCAATAGGATCATTACAGTTAGATGAAACACTCGCATTAGGTGAATATCGTGAATTAACAGAAGAAGAATTAGCTTGTTTAAAAGCAGAGGCGACCCATTAAGATAAGAAGTTGATGTAAGAAGATGAGGTGGAGTTAGAGTGAGAGTTGACTTGCATATTCATACAACTATTTCAGATAGTTCATTAAGTACTAAAGATACGTTATTACTCGCCAAAGAACGTGGGCTAACTCATGTTGCGATAACGAATCATGATACAGTGGTCGGTTTACAAGAAGCAATAGAACTTGGTAGACAGATTGGTGTTCACGTGATTCCAGGTATCGAAATTAGTGCTTATGACTTTAAACGCCAAAAGAAAACTCATATTCTTGGCTATAACTTTAATTTAGATGCAAAACATATTAAGGCATTAGTGGATCCAGTTAATGCACGTCGTGATGCGAATACGAAATGGCAAGTAAAACAGCTTATACAAGCTGGATATGATTTGACAATGGATGAGGTAGCTAGAAAAGCAAAAGACTCAACCGCTTGGTATAAACAACATATTTTTGATGTATTAACAAGTAAGGGTTATACTAAAGAAGAGCTCAAGCCGCTATTTAAAAAGGGTGGCATTTGTGATCGTGTGATTACATACGTCAGTGCGGAAGATGCGGTTAAAGCGATTAAAGCGGATCATGGAATCGCTGTGATGGCTCATCCAGGTCAATCAAAAACATATGATTTAATTCCTGAACTTGTCACAGTTGGTTTAGATGGCATTGAAAAATATCATCCAGATCATCAAGAAGAAGATTATAAAATCATTGATGATTTAATCAGGCAGTATCACCTAATTCAAACAACAGGATCAGATTTTCATCACACGTATGGCCCTAATCGTCCATTTGGAACACTCATTATGGAGACACTGCCGTTTAAATAGGATTAAAGATCGTCTGTTTAAGATGATCTTTTTATAAAGGTATGAAGTGATAGCTTTCATTCACAATTTATTAAAGTTATGATACAATAGCAGTCGTATAAAAAATGATCTTAAAATTGTAAAATCTGTCGAATGATTTCGATTTAGACATATGAGAAAGGCAGCGGTGATAGTATGCGTTTAAGAAAAGTAAAAGGTGCAGCTGAAACAATTGCAGCTCATCCGGAAATTGTAATTCCTAATGGAGAATCATTAAAAGGAAATTGGCAGTCTGTGTTTGAAAAAGAGCAGCCATTATACATTGAAGTTGGAATGGGAAAAGGGCAATTCATCATTGGAATGGCACAAAAAAATCCACATTTAAACTTTATTGGAATTGAAAAGTTTGATTCAGTCATGGTACGTGCCCTTGAGAAAGTTCTAGAAGCAGGAGAATTGCCTAACTTAAAATTATTAAAAATTGATGCTCAAGATTTGACAGATATTTTTGCTGAAAATGAAGTCGAAGGAGTTTATTTAAACTTCTCAGATCCATGGCCAAAGCCACGTCATGCTAAACGCCGTTTAACGCATGAAAACTTCTTAAAGTTATATGAACATATTACGATTCCTGAAGGTTATGTTTGTTTTAAAACAGACAATCGTTTATTATTTGAATATTCATTAGTTAGTGTTACTGAGTATGGAATGGCATTGCGTGATGTTGCACTTGATCTACATCAACGTGAAGATTTAGAGTGGAATGTCATGACTGAGTATGAACAAAAATTTAGTGCAAAGGGACAGCCAATCTATCGATTAGAGGCACAATTCCAAACAAAGGCTTAAATCATATAAGGGGTAGATTTATGAAAGTTATTGTAGGTTCAACGAATCGAGTGAAAATCGATGCAGTTAAAGATGTTTTAGGTTCAATGGGATATGATGTCATGGGTGTAGACGTGCCAAGTGGCGTTTCTAATCAACCGTTTAGTGATGCTGAAACAGTGGCTGGTGCGAGTCATCGTGCAGAGGATTGCTTATCATTTGGAGAAGTAGGGATTGGATTAGAGGCAGGAGTTGAATATTTAAATAATCAGCTATATTTAGTTAATTGGGGTGTTTTAAAAACAACAACTGGTCAATGCTTTTATGCAGGTGGGACAAGACTCCCACTACCTTCTGAGCTAATTGCTCCGCTTGAAGCGGGTGAAGAGTTAGGAGATGTCATTGATTCGTATTCAAAACGACAAAATGTTCGATCAAACGAAGGAGCCATTGGCATTTTAACAGCAGATTTCTTTAATCGTAAAGAAAATTTTAGTCATATTGTTCGTTTGTTATGGGGACAGTATCAATATTCTCAGCAAGCTTGTCGAAAATAAAAATTTGGTTACAATCGCTTCCTATGGTATAATAAAGTAGTATTATGCTATAAGGGGGCGATTTTTTGTCGAAAAAATCAACAGATACGTCGAAAATATCGGAAGAAATGAAAACGACATCAAACCAAATTAAGCAACAATTCATAAATTTTACGAAATCATCTAAGCGTAAATTACACGCATTAGATATTAAAAATAAATTAAAACTTAATAAGATAAATAATAAATTTAAAGATACAAAATATAATCCTGCTACTTATGAATCACCATTAACGACGACCGCTAAGCCGAGTGATTTATGCTTACTTAACCGTGTGACAACAATCTTTAGTGGTGTTGTAATTGTCGGTTTAAGTGCGGGGTTACTATGGATGGCTAAACCTGAGATTACAGAAGACACATTCAGTACCAAAATGCAAGATAGTATTAGTGCTGCATTTGCTTATGAAGGTAATGAAGTAAATACTAAAAATGGAACAATTGCATATCATATTCCAAGACAGTTTCAATATCGTTGGTCAATTGGTGTAAATGATATTATAAAGTATAAAGATAATGAAGTCATAATGCATTATAATAATCAATATAATGTTATTGGCGAGGATACGGATACATATTATTTATTACGCGATGAGAATAAAGCTGCCGGTGAAGAAGTCTTTTATAAAAACTTTAATATGGATGGCCAAAATGGATTTGTTCAATTAGTAAAAATGACAGAAAAGTATTTATTAACTGTTTTTGTCGACGGAACTAAATTGTCAGCTATTATTGATTATGAAGAAGCACCATATTTAGCTTATAATATGTTAGTCGTGGGTCGTACCGTTGAGGTTTATGAGCCACTTTCAGTTGGAACACAGCTGACGAACAAAGAGGCAGACTTAAATGCTCAACCATCAACTCATTCAGAGGAAACTACAGGTCAAATGAATATATCCCAAGCAAATTCAATAGATGATTCAAAGTCAACACCAACAACTGATGATGAGTCTTCAACAGGTAGTGCAGCAGCTACTGATGATGAGGCAGTATCAGAAGGACAGTTATCAACGAGTGAGAATGAACAAGTTATTGAGTTTGACTTTAGTAGTGAAAAACGAAGTGAAATCGTGCCGGATGAAGGTGCTGAATCAAATTAAGGAGGATATAAAATGAAAGAAATTACAAGTGTAGAGCAATATCGTGAAATCATTGAAAATGAAAATGTAATTATTTTATTTACAGCCAACTGGTGTCCTGATTGTATGGTGATTAAGCCATTCATGCCAAGTATTGTAGAGAAGTATAATGACTATAACTTTTACTCAATTAACCGTGACCATTTAATGGATTTATGTGTTGAGTTGGAAATATTTGGTATTCCAAGCTTCGTTGCCTTCAAAGGTGGAAAAGAAGTAGGGCGCTTTGTCAATAAAGAGCGTAAAACACGTCAACAAATCGAATCGTTTATTGAATCATTAGCTTAGTAATGATGAATAGAAAATCACCATGAAAATATGGTGATTTTTTTTAACCTTCTTGTGAAAAAAGAGATTTTTCATGTATAATTAAGAGTAAACATTTGGGTAATTTAGGGTGTGACAATATGAAAAAGCGTAAAATTTTTGATATTGAGAAAGTGGGGTTTGGGGATGAAATAAAAGTTTCACCTACACCTAAACCCATCTCAAAGAAAGAAGTACCAGTAATGATTCAACCGGTGGAATCCTCAATTGCCAAACCGATCGTGAATCGCCCTCAGGCGGTCTTAAGCCCAGAGGTAAATGTCAGAAAAGAGCGTCAGAACTCTACAGTAGCCTCATCTAACTCGTCTCGTTTGAATACTTCTTCAACTATGACAGGGTATAGGCCAGTTGAATTTGTGTCACCTATTAGTGGGCGTCGAGTGACTCAACCTAAAAGGGTACATTTAGCACATGGACAATATGAACTTTCAACGGCTTCACTAGTGGATGAGTTAAATGATGAAAGCCTACATGAAGATGCTCAAATTCAGCTGCCATTAAGCGATGAAGTAACTGAAGGTGTGACAGATTTAAATGAGGAATTAGATCAGATGTTTGAGATTGAGGAGAAATCACAAACATGTCCCAGTTCTACAATTGAGAACGATGTTACTGAACTGGAAGTTAATGAAACAACATCTGATCGATCAGTATCAGATCAAACACAAGATATCATCTTAAAACAAGAATTAGACGTCAATGAAAAATTAGACCTTAAGATTGCCGTTGAAGGTGCTACTTCAGAAAAAAGAGATGGTCTATTAAGTGAGATTGTCAGTGAAGTTAAGGAGCTAGCGGTAACGATTGTTGAGACGATTAATAAGTCGCAGGAGGTATCAGAGACAGATGATCATGAAGATAAAAGGGAAGCACTAGAACCATCACAAGACATAGAATCTATGATTACTTCTAATCAAAATCATCCAATCTTATTACAGGAAGCTAATCAAATAATAGAAAAAGCTCAAACAGTTTCTTTAAAGGAGGAGCCGTTAGTCGTCAATCAAATGGATGAGAAGCAATCTGTTGAAGAGGAAATTAATCACCATAGTGAAAGGTTAGAAACGTCTTTGAATAAAACTTCTAATCACAACGTGACTGAAAGTGTTAGCAATCAAGAAGAATGTCCTAAAAAAGATCAGGAGTTAGTGCAAGATCATAGTCATTGCACGATACAAATGAATAACTCAAGTGAATTAGAGGTTGATGATGTTCTTGCCATACTTGATGAGGAAGAGAAAATCCCTTCTATCTTTGATAAGATCCTAGCAGAAGAGAATCAAACGAAAAATAACGAACAGTCATTAGCGATTGATGATGTCTTGACTTTATTAGAAGAGGAAGAAACAACTCCTTCAATCTTTGATCAATTATTATCAGAGCATCAAGAAGAAGTAGTTCTTTCTGATGATGTATTAAATCAGACACAGGATGATGATTTAGATGAAGCACTAGATGAATCTTTTGATCTGTTTGATGATGATAATTTTTGTAATGAAGTATTAGAGCAAATCCAAGTAGAAGAAGAGGAAAATCAGGTGATTTATTATGAGACACCCGATTTCGCTCTCTTAAAAGAACCACGTCATTCTGAAATAAATGATGAGGAATGGATTGTTAGTAAGATGGAAATTTTAGAACAAACCTTTGCTGATTTTGGAGTCAAAGTTCGATTAACTGGAGATTATACACAAGGACCGACCGTAACACAAATTGAGATTCAACCAGAGTCAGGAACAAAGTTGAATAAAATTATCGGCTTATCGGATGATTTGAAATTAAGTTTATCGGTTGAAGAATTACGAATTGAACCTATTCCAGGTAAAAATACAATTGGAGTAGAAATTCCAAATCCAACACGTAAGATGGTTTATTTAAAGGAAATCTTATCAAGACCTGACTTCATTTTACATGAGAGTCCTTTATATATAGGGCTTGGACAAGATGTTTCAGGACAACCTGTTTATGCAGATATTTCAACGATGCCACATGGGTTAATTGCTGGTCAAACAGGATCAGGGAAAAGTGTCTGTATTAATACGTTACTAGTGAGTTTGTTATATAAAGCGAGTCCTGAAGATGTACGTTTGATGCTAGTCGATCCAAAACGTGTGGAATTAGCCCCATACAATGCGATTCCTCATTTAATAACACCTGTTATCTGTGATGAACGCAAAGCAGCTCAAGGATTAAAGTGGGCTGTTGATGAGATGGAACGTCGCTATGAATTATTTGCAACAAATGGTGTTCGAGATATTAAATCATTTAATGAACGACGACATGAATTTGAATTCACTTATGAGAAGTTACCATATATTTTAATTGTTATTGATGAGTTAGCAGACTTAATGATGGTTTCTGCTCAAGAAGTCGAAGATTGTATCATGCGTATTACTCAAAAAGCACGTGCAGCGGGAATTCATTTAATTGTGGCGACTCAACGGCCAACAGTTGATGTGATCACTGGAACGATTAAATCTAATATTCCAAGTCGAATTGCGTTTGCTGTGGCACAAGCTAATGACTCACGTGTCATTTTAGATGAAACAGGTGCACAGAACTTACTTGGTCAAGGAGATATGTTATGGTCTTCAAGTGGATCAAAAGTTAAACGTATTCAAGGCGCCTATATTTCAAGTGAAGAAATTGATGCAGTTGTTGATTTTGTTAAAAAACAAGGGAAACCCAAATATTTAATTTCTGATGAAGTTTTTCAAAGAGGAAATTCAAGTGTCCAAACTGACACAGATCCATTATTGTATGATGCGATGAATTTTATTTTTGATCGGGGACATGCAACTGTTTCTTCTCTTCAAACAAGATTAAGAATTGGCTTTAACCGAGCAGCTCGTATGATTGATACCCTTGAGATGAATGGGTGGATTAGTGAGCCGCAGGGAGCACAAAAACAACGTGAAATTTTAATTTCGCGTGAAGATTTTGAAGCAATGAAAGATATGACCCGATTTTAATAGTTAAATACTGATAAATGAAACCGCCTTTTGCGTCTGATAATGAACAAAAGGCGGTTTCCAAATAGGCGATAAATGATATAATAGTAGAGAAATAATCTTTAGTACGAGATAGGAGACGATTCAGAATGAGTGAAAAATATCATCTCATTGGAATAAAAGGTTCAGGGATGAGTGCATTAGCACATATTTTATATGATATGGGACATAGTGTTCAAGGATCAGATATTGAGGAAACACTCTTTACTCAAATTGGCTTAGAAGCCAAAGGAATGACCTTATATTCATTTGGAAAATCAAAAATTGATCCGGATATGACTGTTATCATCGGAAATGCGTTTAAAGATGATCATATCGAAGTGATTCAAGCGAAGGAAACAGGTGCAAAATGCGTTCGTTACCATGATTTTTTAGGAAGTTTAGCAGGTGGATTTACTTCAATCGCTATCTCGGGAACACATGGAAAAACGACAACAACAGGGTTATTATCACACGTGTTACGACTAAATCATCCAACATCCTATTTAATTGGAGATGGGACAGGTAAAGGTGTAGAAAATAGTGAGTATTTTGTATTTGAAGCATGTGAATATCAACGTCATTTCTTAGCTTATCATCCAGATTATGCAATTATCACAAATATTGAGCATGATCATCCAGATTACTTTAAAGATATAGATGATGTATTAGATGCTTTTAATACATTTGTTAGTCAGTGTAAAAAAATGGTCATTGCTTGTGGAGATGATCCAGAAGTTAAAAAATTAAAGGCGTCAACTAAAATTATGACTTATGGATTTGATTCATCAAATCAAGTCGTCGCGACGAATGTTTTAAAAACTTCTGAAGGAACAACATTTGATGTGTCTATTAATGGTAAATTCTATCATACATTTGCAACACCATTCTTTGGTGATCACATGATTTTAAATAGTTTAGCTGTTATTACAGTTTGTTATTTAGAAGAATTAGAACCATCAATTGTAGAAAAAGATTTAAGACTATTTGAAGGGGTAAAACGTCGTTTTGCACAAAAAACTTATCATGAACAAGTGATTATTGATGATTACGCGCATCATCCAACTGAAATTGCTGTAACATTAAAGGCAGTTCGTCAAAAATATCCAGATCGTGAACTAGTGGCTGTTTTCCAACCGCATACGTTTACACGTACAGCTGCTTTTATTAATGAATTTGCTGAAAGCTTAAATTTAGCGGATCATATTTATTTAACGGAAATTTTTGGATCAGCACGTGAAAGTAGTGGAACAGTGAATATTCAAACATTAATTGATAAATGTCATAGTGGTCATTTAATTACAAAAGAGACCGTGAATCAATTACATCAATATCCAACAGCTGTTGTTGTCTTTATGGGAGCAGGGGATATTAAAAAATATGAAGATGCATATACACGTTTACCGTGGCGATTAGAAGCTTAGGATAATTGATGAAAGGATAGGGGAAAGATGCTTGTATTAACAAATGGTATAACATTAACATTTACATTATCGGATTTATTAATTTTAACAGCAATTGCTTGTTTAATTGTCTTGACAGTTTATGTAGTTTTAACGTTAAAATCATTAATTCGTTTATTAAATGAGTCAACGACATTAGTGAATGAAAGTTCAAAAATTGTTGAGGATGTTCAAGAAAAAACAAAGGTCGTTGAAGAATATGTGACAGAAGCTGTAGCTAACGGACAAGGGGTTTTTAAAGCTCTTTCTTTAGTTAATCGAGCACGTCGATAAAAATAATATAACCTCTTTCAATCACTCATAGGATAAATTGAAATGGGTAATATATAGTATATTAGAATGAAAGGTGGTCTTTTTATGAAGAAAAGAAATGTATTTGTTCTAGGTGCTGTACTAGGAGCTGCTGCAGTAGCATTATTAACACCAAAATCAGGTAAAGAAATGCAAAAAGAATTATTAAAAAAAGCAGATGATATCCAAACAAAGATTAAAGATATTGAAGTAGAAGATGTTCAAGAAGCTTTTGTTAATAAGTTGGATGAAATTAAAGATTTAATTAATAACTTTGATTGGGAATCATCTAAAGCTGATTTAGAGACAAAAGTAAATGATGTTAAAGCTAAGTTAAATGATATGGCCTTACGATTAGATGAAGCTAAAGAAAATTTAAAAGATGAAGCACAATTAGTACAAGATGATTTAGAAGAAAACTTTACAATCGTTATTGATGCGGTAAAAGAAAATACTAAAGATCTTGTAAATGAGGTTAAAACAGCAGTGACAAGTATCACAGATGACGCTAAATCTGTAGCAACAGATGTAGCTGATGAAGTAAAAAGCGTAGCATCTGACGTTGTTGATATTGCAACGACTAAAGAACAAAACGATAGCCAAACAGAAGAAAATCAAACAAAATAATTTTTAAAAAGATTGTATTCTAAATGACGACTCAGTCATGAGGATATAATCTTTTTATTTGTACTTTGGTTAAGAATAGAGTTGACATTTTATGAAGAGCTTACATTTTTTTATTTTTAGGCTATTTATTTACTGAGTAGAAATAGAAGAATTAAACATAATAATTTGAAGTTTTTCTTTAAAGGGGATATTGATCCTCACACTGTGGTACCTACGGATAGTGCTCGAAGACATAGTCAAGTACAAGGCAACAGAATTTAGAGTACAAAGTCAAGTCTTCAAAATGGTATCTCTGAAATCTAAGTTATTAATATATTTCATTTTACAGGAAACTCAAGACTTTCTTGTAAAGATTCAGAGGTGTTTCAATTACATACTTATGTAGTTGGTTAAAGTAGGTCTTTTTATGAGATTTAAAACAGAGCTTTATTTTAGAACAATGAATGAGTCTAATAACAGATTAAATTAAAAATTCATTTATTATAATTAAGTCACGAAGCTTATTTATAAACATAAAAACTTGCTAATATAAATCAATAGAAAAATAAGAAAAAATTATCTTCTTATGGATTAAAAAAGAGTATGACGAAAAGACACTTTATAAGTGTCTTTTTGAAATTTATGGATGAATAGTCATGATTACGTTATTCTTGATAAAGTTCCATCACTCGTGCATAATAAATTCTTAAAAATTTATTGAGTCCTGCAATCTTGACTAACTTTTTATTTTTACCTTCCACTTCTTTTTTAAGCATGTACTCATAGACGGTATGATCTTCAGTTGATTTAGATGATTTAAGAGCCATCATGATCTCATAACCACACTTCCTTAAGCTTCTTGATTCTCTCTTTGAAATGTGTCGTTTGGTTCCCTCAAACTGTCCGGATTGATAAGGAGGGGCATCAATTCCTTCATAAGCAATCAGACTTTTTGAATCTTTAAATCGTCTCACATCTCCTATTTCAGCGATGGGATCCACACACGTTTTATTTCCTCCTTTAGTAGGGAATGAAACGTGGAGCTAATTTATCTCCTACCCCTTTCATCTTTTTAACCACCTCATATTCAGGAAGTTCTTTCGCTAATTCATCCATCTGTGTTATAATACTGTCACTTGCTTGTTCAATTGAACGAAGTAGACTGACACAGTGTTTAACCGAGAGAGCTGCAATCTCTGGACTCAGTTCAAACGTGACGCACTCATGAGCAAGTCGATAGACGTTCTGTGCGATCTGGCACCTTTACGGTGTCCTTTTTTTTCGCTAATTTAATAAACATTGTTGAGAATTTCTTCTCACTCATTTCTCGAACTAACGACGCGCAGGGGTATAGCTCATAAATATCTAATAATAAACCGAAGTAATGACCTTTTAATCGCTTTTCAAGTCCTGGAAATGTTCGCTCGATTAAATTAGATAACTGGACTTTTAATTTAATTTTAGTTGCCATAAATGAGTTGTATTCTCGAGATAAAAACTGTAAATCTTGATAAATCTGATCAACTTTTGAATGTTCTTGTAATAGCCACCATTTCTCAGTTCCATATCGAGAAAGTTTCAAGGCATCTTTTCGATCGGTTTTTCCTTTTCGAATCTCTACATCAAAATAATTTTTGCTGAGTAAAGGATTGGTTACATGAACAAAATAGCCTTGTTTTTGAAGTTCATTTAATAATCCTAAGTGATAAATTCCTGTCGCCTCCATGATGAATCGAACTTGATTTTTAGGATAGTCTTTGATTAAATCCAATAGTTTCTGAAGTCCATGTTGTGAATGTTCAATCTCAAAAGGTGTTTGTAGAATCTCACCCATGACGTTGATGATCGCCACGGTACTTTTTCGTTTAGACACATCAATTCCAATTGAAATCATTAGGTTATCGCTCCTTTTAAACGCTTTATGATAGGTTCTCATCTCTATTGATTCGTTTCATTTTGGAACGTTTTGCGGTAGCTTTGTACCAACTTGTTTAATCGAATGGTGAATGAATAGAGGAGTCACCTACACGATTTATCTCCTCCTTTGGTAGGGATTTAGGGTAACACTTTTTATTTCGGATGTTAAAACCCTAAAAGCTGTCCGTTACCCCATCACCTCTTCATCATAAAAAATAAAACTCGTAGAATCTACACACAAATACTGGTGTATTTCCTACGAGTTTTATAGTACCAAAAGATGTATCTATGTCGATACAGCTTTTTTAAAAGTCCAGACGATTTAGTTAGTAACAATAGCAAATTGTGTAACTTGTTAATAGATATTGAGGGATCAAATTAACTTTACATGGTTTAATTAGCGGTGCTAATTCATAGGCAAATGTTACAACTTCTTTCATTGATGGATGATAATGAATGAAATCTTCAATGTCTGGATCATACACTCCCCATTGTTCATGGGAATAACTATACTGGATGTATAATTCTTTCATTATATCCCTCACTTTCAAGCAGATCTGTTCTGGTGGAGGTAGACTAATTATATAATGATTAGAAAGTTTATTTTGTCGTTTTTGCCCCAAGATTTAAAAGTTTATGAAGTCTCGTAAAGTTGTAAAAAGACATTCAAAGCTTCTTTATACTTATGATTGTTTTGATAAAATTTAATTAAACTAGTTGAAAATAGATGGATGCTTTCTTTATCATGCTGCTTTTTTACTAAAGGAAGTGCTTTTTTGAGAAGAAAAATCCGAAAAACATCAGAATTAGAATGATAAACTAAATAATAATAGTATTGATGTTTTAAGTGCTTCATATGACTAAAGTCAAAGTTATGCTGTTTTAATTGGTTTAATAATTTTTTTAACTTAATTATTTGAGAAGATTCATAGTAAAGTTTAATCAGTGATAAGATGGGTTCTGATGGAATAGAATGTTCTTTAATGGCTTTTAAGTACATCTTTTCAGCTTTTTCATACTCCTTTAAAGAAACATAATAGTGTCCATAGATATTGCACAGTTTCGGGCGCTGACCATAGGAATCGGAATAATTTAATTTCGTATTTAATTGTGTTAGTAGAGGAAGTGCTTGAGAGAGAAGACCTTTTTTAATACATTCATGACTGAGTAATAACTCACAGTCAATCATATATTTAATGGAATAATAAGATTTGAACTTAGCTAGTGCTAAATTAGCAAAATGGCAAGCTTTAAAAGAATTATTTGCTAACGAGTAATAGTTTGCTAATGAAAGATAAAGTAGTGGATCGGATAGTTTAAGTTCATCGGCAATTTTATAAGAAAGTCGGTAATAATTTTTACATAACTCTCCTTCATAGATCTTCTCATAGTAGCGTCCGAGTAGATAGAAGTAAAACTGCAGTTCCTGTAGTGACATGTAATCACACATTTTTTGCAATGTCTCTATATGCTCTTTGAAAGATTGAAAGTTCTCATGAAAAATTGAAAAACCTAATTGAATTAAATCATGCTGATAATAAAAGGACAGTTCAGAGCTTAGTTCATTGAAGGTTGAAAAATCATATTGATAAAATTGTATTCGAAATGCTTCTAACCAGTCAATATGCTCCAAATTTTCAATCTCTTTGATGTTTAATCTAGCGTATAATTTTGATAAAAGGGAAGAATTAGCTTTATTATATTCTCCCTTTTCAATTTTAGATAAGGTAGATGGATTACAAATATTAGTTGCTAGCTCACTTAAAGTGAGTTTAAGATGAAGTCGCTTATCACGAATGATAACACCAGGATGTAAATTAGGGTTAGAAGAGAGTCGTAACTGTGTTAATTTTTTAGCGTATTGATAGTGCTTCATAAATCACCTCTCGCAATAAATGTAATTTATTTCCAATTTTATCATGCTGATAATTTGTTACTGTATAGAAAATTTTGATTTTTATATAGATAAAAAGTAAAAAAGGAGCAAAATCGATAGATTTTACTCCTTTTTTGATTATTTAAATGTTTTTAATACTTTGTTAGCTAATCCTAAGTAAGCAACTCCAATTTCTTCTTCTGGTGAGAAAATAGAGTGTGATAAGTTATTTTGAGGTTGTCCAATTGGTAAGGCTGCTAATAAATCAACACCAAGTTGAGAAGCTACTAAATCACCACCACCAGAACCAAAAATAGCATCATGAGCGCCGCTCACTGGGTTAATGTAGTAAGACATATTTTCAACAACACCTAAGATATTATGTTTTAATGTTTTAGCCATATATCCTGATTTAACTGCAATATGAGAAGCTGTTGGATGTGGAGTTGTGACAACAATCACATGAGCTTCAGGGATAAGCTTTTGAATATCGATAGCGACATCTCCTGTTCCTGGAGGTAAGTCAATTAACATAAAGTCTAGGTCCTCATCCCATGCGACATCATTAAAGAAATGATTTAACATACGATTCAGCATTGGTCCACGCCACATTAACGGTTGATCATCTTCTAAGAAGAATTCTGTTGAAATAACAGGAATATTAAACGCAACTGGTGGATAAATCTTATTGTTTTCAGCCATTTGGAATCCTTCTTTTTTCATTTCAAAAATATGAGGGATACTTGGTCCATAAATATCGGCATCGATAATTCCTACTTTTTTACCTAAACGGGCTAATGCAACAGCTAAGTTTGCTGTAACAGTTGATTTCCCAACGCCACCTTTACCAGACGTTACCGCAATATAAATTGTTTTCTTTTGATCATTTGACTCATCCGCTTGCAGAGGAAGTTCTTCAAATTGAACTTTGATTCCACGGAATTTATGGTCAATTTTAATCAGTTTAGCTAACTGACGAGATAATGTTTTTTCTTCAGGTCCCTTTGTTAAACCAATAGCAATAATAGCTGTAACAATTGAATCTTCTTCATCGACTACTAAGTGACGAATACTATTTTGCTCACCTAATGTTTTATTTGTACTTGGATCGACTAATTGTTCGATCTCATGTTTAATTTGGTCTTGTAAACTCATAACACTTAATCTCCTTTACTATAAACGATTCACTCTGTGCTCATTATACACTAAAAATAAGAACAAGAGGGAATTAACGCTCAAAATGTAGCGGGAAATTTGAAAATTCCGCAATATTTAAATGAGTACAGTATGGTTCGGGTAGAATACAACTATATGCGGCAGTGACGCTTTGTTCATGTTTTAGCATTGGATGTCCTTTGGCATCAAATTTGCTGTAAATAGGAACATCAACCTCTTTTTTAATTTGTTTTAAATATCGCTTTCCAGTTGGCGTGGCTCCAAGTAACCTGATATAGGGTGCGCCATCTGAAAGCTGTAAATCATGAATGAATTCTTTTGTAGTGTGCGTCAAAATGTTAGCACAAATGCGTTGGATTCGAGTTCGAGTGTAACGTTTTGTTTTCACTTTATCGATAAATTCCTCAAATGATGTACTTCTCATCATCGCCGAATATAAACGATTTTCAATACCTTCTTCAACGTCATGAATCTCAGCCAACTCTTTAGGCGTTAGCGTTAAGATTTTTTGTTTGAGTAAAGGAAAGTACGTTTCCCATGTATGATAGGTTTTCGTCTGATCATAGTGTTCATCAAGTATTTCTTGCACATTTTTTGGCACAAAGGAACTAAAGCTCTCACCTTGTTCTCGAAGATTACGGATAGAGGTTGCACTTGAAATTTGATCGTGTGTTGGTGCAATATCTCGATAGTCACTATGAATTCGTGTTAAAGTCCCCGCTTTGATTGGACTGTGTAATTCATGAATGGCACGAATATAATAAAGGCCTAGTGTATTATTAGGACTTGTCCCAAGTTCTGGCTTGAAATTAAATTCTTCTAATGCTTTTGCATTGGCCATTGGTAAACTAAGTCCAGTTTGAATCCATTTATGAATCAACTTTTGGAAATCACTTCCACGTGTAATTGATTCAAGTTGGATTAATTCGTCAATATTTCCACTTTCACTACCAAAAATTAATTCATTTACGCGTAAATGTGTTAAAATAGAAACGGCTCCTTTAGCAAAGAGGTCAGCATGTTGGCAACTGTAGACGTAAGGTAGTTCGATCACCAGATCGGCACCATTAGCAAGTGCCATTTTAGTGCGGTCCCATTTGTTAAGGATAGTTGGTTCACCACGTTGAGTAAAGTGTCCGCTCATAACAACAATTAAAACATCGGCATTCGATTGCTCAACACTTTTTGTTAGATGATATAAATGACCGTTATGAAATGGATTATACTCGACAATTAAACCTGTTGCTTTCATCGTATCACCTTCCTATTTTCTATTATATCAAAGATGCATTGATATTAATATGTGGGTTGGTTATATTAAAGAAAGAGTCAGTTGTGAACTAAAAGATAAAAAAATAAATAAGATTACACATCTTTTTGTTGAATATTATCAACTGACTTGTTGACAATGTGATAAAAAGTATGTATAATGTAGTCTGTTGCAATTAGAGGTGATTGTGATGAAATGGGCGATTGCTCAACTTATAAAACAAGGTTCAAAAGTGTTTGAAATTGACGAACTAGTTGATTTTTCAGACATTGTGAACGCACATGATGAAATTCGTAAATTGTCAAAAGTTAAAGTGACAGGAACAGGACAACTTCAAGGGAAAAAGGTAGTGTTTAATCTTCATATCGAAGGAACAATGACATTAGCTTGTGCCTTAACACTTGATGATGTAGAGTACCCATTTGAATACGATTCTATTGAAGTATTCGTTTTAGATGCGGATCTATATGATGAAGCAGAAGATGAATATCTTGTAACTGGAACAACTGTTGAACTTGCACCGGTTATTTGGCAAAATATTTTGCTACAAAAACCTTTACGTGTTGTAAAAGAAGGTGCTTACGAAGAAATGAAGAAAAAAGGAATCGAATTTGAAACAGAAGAAGATTTACAAGAATCAGAGGCTGCTCCAAAAGTCGATCCACGATTAGCAGTTTTATCAAAATTGCTAAATGATACTCAAGATAACTAGGAGGTGTCAAAATGGCTGTACCACAAAGAAGAACATCTAAAACTGCAAAGCGTAAACGTCGTACTCACTTCAAATTAGAAGTACCAGGTATGGTAGCTTGCCCACAATGTGGAGAAATGAAATTATCTCACCGTGTATGCGGAACTTGCGGAACTTACAAAGGACGCGAAGTAGTTAAAACTGAAGAATAATACTTTGTTAATGGGCCCATTAATAAAGGTTAGCTAGCCAGAGCAGAAATGCTCTGGCTTTTGTTGTATAAATGAAAACCACCTGCTATGCGGGTGGTTCTAAAAAGCTTTTAGCGTGGTAATAAACATAAAAAAACCTCCTAATGTATAAGATAAAAAAGGTTTCCCGACCACTTGATCAATACATTAGGAGGTTTATCCATGAAGGACAACAACAGTTTAGCACATACGACTTGGAATTGTAAATACCATATTGTGTTTGCACCGAAATATAGAAGACAAGCGATTGATGGAAAATATAAAGCAAGTATTGGACAAATCATTAGAGAACTATGTCAAAGAAAAGGTGTAGAAATTATCGAAGCAAATGCATGTCGGAATCATATTCATATGTTAGTAAGTATTCCTCCAAAATTAAGTGTATCGGTATTTATGGGCTATTTAAAAGGAAAAAGTAGCTTAATGATTTTTGATAGACATGCTCATTTAAAGTATAGGTATGGAAACCGAAAATTTTGGTGCCGAGGATACGATGTAGATACAGTAGGAAGGAATAGAAAAAAGATAGAACAATACATCAGAGATCAACTTCGAGAAGATCAGATAGCAGATCAGCTAACATTATTTGAAGAATATGATCCATTTACAGGACAAAAAAATCCAAAGAAAAAATAAGAGATCCTTTTAGGATCGGTGAGTAAAAGTGGTGCAGAAGGGAAACCGATTCAGAGGGCCTTTGGCCCTGGCCGGTAACAGAGGCTTTCAGCCGCAGAGAAAACCACCAGTTCTACTGGTGGTTTTTTTTAGTTCGCCTAATTTTCTTTGAAAATTTTGGTTCTTTGGTACTATAAAGCTTGTAGAGAAATACTTTGATTAAAGGTGTTTATTCTACAAGCTTTTTTCATGATAATAGGGTGATTGGTCAACGAAGGTTCTTTGGGTTTTACATCCGTTTGACAAAGTGTTGACCAAATCCCTACCAAAGGAGGAGATGAATCGTGTAGGTGACCCCTCTATTCATTCAATATTCGATTAAGCAAGTTGGTACATAGCTACCGAAAAACGTTCCAAAATGAGTGTATGAGTAGAGGTTGGACCCAATCATAAACTTTTGATAAAGGAGTTTTATTATGATCAGTGTAGGAATTGATGTTTCTAAAAGAAAAAGTACCGCAGCTATACTGAACGTACAAGGAGAAGTGATTTGTAGCCCATTTGAATTTAGACATACCAAAAGTGGTTTTGAAGAATTATTAATCCATGTTAAAGGTTATCCGCATGATGAAGTGAAATTCATTATGGAAGCTACAGGGATTTACCATCTTGCATTATTAGAGTTTCTTAAAAGTAAAGGATATTTTGTTCATGTTGCTAACCCCTTACTGATCAAAAAATTCTTTGATGCTCAAATAAGAAAAGGGAAAACAAATCGAAAAGATGCATTAAAATTATCATTATATGGAACTGAGAAGTGGTTTAAGTTAGATGACTATTTAATATCAGAAAAAATATAGAGTGAGTTAATGATGTTATCACGGGAATATAATCAATTAATCGCCATTCGAACAAAAAGTAAAATTCAATTAAATCATTTAATTGAACGAATTTTTCCAGGAATAGAAAAGATTTTAACAGACTACTATACAGAGTGATTATTAGTTTTTTTATTGAAGTATCCGCATGTAAGTTGCGTTGTAAAACAAAGCGAAAAAGTCTTCACGAAACAATTTGTAAAAATGGCCGAAAAAAAAGAACACACTAAGGGTCCACAACTTGCAAAAAAAAGTTTATGATTTAGCCCTACAATGTGTTCCGGCTATCTCAAGTAGTAGAAGTCTTGAAATAGCTGTTGAAAGTTGTATCACTGTTCTTCGCAGTACACGAATTTCAACGGATGCCATTATAACACAAATGCGATTATTAGCGAAAGAACTTCCTGAATACGAAATGGTCCGCTCAATGCCTGGTATTGGAGATACTTTAGCGCCACGACTCATTGCCGAAATAGGAGATATTCGAAGATTTAAGAATGCAAAAAGTTTGATAGCTTATGCAGGGATAGATGCACCACCGTACCAATTAGGACAATTCGAAGGTACTCGAAGACATATTTCAAAAAGCGGATCTGCTAGCTCGAGGAAATGTGGATTTGAAAATATGTTTATATTGATGAGAAGGGAACCTTCAGGGGATAAGGATGTCTACGAATATATTCAGAAAAAGCGATCTGAAGGTAAAGTGTTTAAAGTAGCACTTTTTGCGGAATTCAACAAAATGCTTCGTATTTACTATGCACGTAAAATGGAAATCTATTCAAAGTTAACATAAAGAAAAGGAATAATTAAAAAGGCACTCTCTTAGTGTCTATTTTGTCATACAGAAAAAACGATAAAATTTTTATGAATAAAAGCTTAAAATAGGGTTGACTTCTATTAGCAAGTTTGTCAACTGGTGTGGGTGAAGAAATTCTATACCTGTAACCGAGAGGAATTAAGCTGCTCTTTGAGCGGTTTGATTCCTTTAATTTTTTTGTTCAAATGTGTACTTATGTATGATTAAAATCCTAGCTTTGAAATGATAAAAGCTACGGTATCCAAAGGCGATACGTTTAATCACTTTAATCTTGTTATTAATACCTTCAAGAACCCCATTTGTATAGGGGGGGTTAATCGTATTTTTGATGTAATATTGGTAGTTAGTTAATGTCTTTATAGCTGTTTTCATTTCAGTCGAAAGCAAGTCCAGATGGGTGTTGAATGGCATGATGAAAATCATCAAAGTGGCGAAGTTTAATCGCCTGTTTGATGGTTTGATAGAAGTCATAAGTGGCTTTTAATTCAGGAGTAAGAGCGAGTAATGATTCAACGATATCGAATAGAGTCATTTGCTTTTTAAAACACGGACAGTAGTAATAGTTCACTCCATCTAAGTTAGCTTGATCCATTAATAATAAACGCCAGTAGCGTTTGAATTTATTGTAGAATTCTTTGTTTTGGTTCATGAAACGAATACGAGTTTTATTAAGGGCACGAGATAAAAGTTGAACCATTCCCTGGTAGAGGAGGATTGTTCGTAAACTCACTACCAGGTGACCCATATGAAATTTATCTAATACAATCTTAGCGTTCGGAAACACCTCTTTAATGAGTGTCATATAAGGGGCGTACATATCAATGACAAAATGTGTGACACCTTCACGAGCAACTTTTGAGAAACGCATGAAATAAGGCTTTAAGGTACTTAAACGGCGATCTTTAACGGTATCAATCATAGAAGCATCGCAAAAGATAAAAGACATAGCTCCCATTCCCTACCAGTGGAGGAAACATGCTTCGCATGGCAGGTGACCCTGAGCAGACTTAACAGACTTAAACTCATTAAAACAAAGCACCTTTGGGAGGGAATTAAAGTGAAGTGGCTGTTCTTCGTAAGACGTGTGGATGACACGATTGACGGTTGAATGAGAAACGTTGAGTTCACGAGCAATATCCATCTCAGATTTCTTGTGACTGGCCTCCAGGAAAATGGCCTGTTTAACAGGAGTAGAAATATAGCAGTTAGATTCGACTAGAGAGGTTTCGAGTGTAAAGGTACGGTGACAATGAAGGCATTTATAACGTTGTTTTTTTAAATCGAGATACGTATCAAAACCAGAGAGTTTCATCATCTTAATACGAGAGGTTTTGAAGCCATGTTTAATAATACCTGAATCAAAAACATGGCCACACTGATAACAATGGGTAGGCTGAAAAGAGAGGATGCCTGAAACAACTTTAGAACGGATTCCTTTAATATGAACTTCTTTCATCTAATTGAAGATTTGAAACCGTACTTTACTGTGGAAGGTTATACTATGTTCATAAAAAATAATTACGGTTTGGCTCCGATTCGAGCATCTGAAAAATACGAATCAGATATAACAGTAAATGATATTCAATTAAAAGAACTATTTAATAAAGAAACCGAGGTAGGTTACAATGTTGATATAGAATTACAGTTTCCATCAGATATTGTAACAGTAAATTTAACCCTTAGTATCTGTAAAGAGGATAGTAATTGGATAGTATACGCCATTCAGCTTTCAGATATTGATGAATTCTAATTTAAAAAGACAACCATTACAAAAAATGGTTGTCTTTTTGATGTTATTAACAATTTTATTTTAAAACAGAACCTAGAATTTATAGGATTATTGTCTTGATTAGTATAAATAAAGTCGTAATCAGTATAATAATAATCACCATAATTTTTTTTGTTTTCATCTTGCTGTGCTTCTCATTTCGAAAATTAGTTTATCTACCATCAAAATACATCTATTACTTTGCATGGTCTTTGAGGTAGATCGTTCAACAGTTTCTTCATCGAAGGTTAAACAATAGTTCTTTAGTTTCAAAATCAATATCACTCTATCTGAATTTAAAGGATTCATCATGTTTAGCTTCTTTTTGAATCGAAAAGATTATAAAAGAATTTCCCTCATTTTTGAGAGAGTCTTTTAAATAATCTTGCTTTGGTCACCGATAAAAGTTATTGGGTTATGAATAAGGTTAGAATAATCTGTTCTTGTTGAAAAAAAGTTGAAGAAATTGATTTATCTAATGAAAAGTGACACCTATAAAAGATGTTTAACTTGTTCATCGATTCTTTATAAAAATACTATTCTTTGTTAAATTTAATATACTTTTTTTGAAAAAAATAACAAAATATGCTATTGTTATAGTAAAAATGTAAAGAAGGTGAAGTATGTCAAATTTTAAACAATCGCAAATAGGTTTGTCTACTAAAGAGGTTCAAGATCGAATCGAAAAGGGGCTTACGAATACTACACAACAGTCTATTAGTAGGACTAAAGGACAAATTTTAAAGGAGAATATTTGTACCTTATTTAACTTATTAAATGTTTTGATTGCTATTGCATTAGCAATGGTGGGAGCATGGACAAACATTGTCTTTATCTTTATTATTATTACTAATGTCTTAATTGGGATTATTCAAGAGTTTAGAGCTAAAAAACTTATAGATGAGCTTTCTTTATTAATGATTCCTGGTGTTAAAGTTATCCGCGATGGAGAAGAGAGATTAATATCTTGTGAAGAGTTAGTTAGAGATGATGTGATGGTTTTAGATAGTGGACAACAAATCAGTTGTGATGCTATTGTTATTCATGGTGAAATTGAGGCGAATGAATCATTGCTTACAGGTGAATCTGATCCGATACATAAGGGAAAAGAAGCGATGCTTCTTTCAGGAAGTAGTGTTATTAGTGGAAAGTGTTATGCAAGAGTCATACATGTTGGAAGTGAAAATTATGCTTCAAAGATTTCTAATGAAGTTAAAAAGGCAAAAGCACTTCAATCTGAATTGTTAAATTCTATGAAAAAAGTAACTCGTGTGACAAGTTTTATGATTATTCCTTTAGGGGTTATTTTATTTGTAGAGGCTTATTTTTTAAGACAAAATTCTTTAGCCGATGCTGTGGTTTTAAGTTCAGCAGGATTATTAGGAATGCTCCCTAAAGGTCTTGTTCTTTTGATTAGTGTTAGTTTAGCTACTGGGGTTTCTAAATTAGCAAAACAAAAAGTTTTAATTCAAGACTTATACTCACTTGAAACTTTAGCACGAGTTGATACATTATGCTTAGATAAAACAGGGACAATTACGAATGGAAAACTAAAAGTAGAAAATGTTTATACGCTAGCTTCAAATCAAGAAGAATTCAATAAATATTTTGGTTCTTATCTTCATTATAGTGATGATAATAATATGACTTATCAAGCATTATGTGATTACTTTGAATTAAATGATTTACATCAGCCAATCAGTAAGGTTGCTTTTTCTTCAGTTCGTAAATGGGGTGCTCAGACCTTTGAGAATTACGGTACTATAATCATGGGGGCACCTGATCGCTTGATAAATTCATTACCTGAGTCATTGATTGATGAAATGAAAAATGGAAAACGCGTTATTATGATTGCACATACTAAAGAAGTTGTAAGTGCAAAGCATCCTTTACCTGAATTAACTCCTCTGTTAGCAATTGTATTAACGGATACAATTCGTAAAGATGTTAATAAAACATTGGATTATTTTAAACAAGAAGGTGTCGAGGTTAAAATAATTTCTGGTGACCATATCGAAGCTGTAAGTGCTATTGCTAAACAAGCAGGCTTAGCCAATTATGATCGATGCTTAGATATGAGTTGCTTTGATTCTAGTGATGAAAACTTTGATGAAATTGTGAATCAATATTCTGTTTTTGGGCGTGTTACCCCGAATCAAAAATGTCTATTAGTTCAAGCCTTACAACGAAAAGGTCATACAGTAGCGATGACTGGAGATGGTGTTAATGATATGTTAGCCTTAAGAGAGGCAGATTGTTCAATTGCAATTGCTGAAGGAAGTGAGGCAGTTAAACAGTTATCACAAATCGTTCTTCTAAATTCGGACTTTTCTTGTTTACCAGATGTTGTATTAGAAGGAAGACTTGTTGTCAATAATGTTACACGTGTCGCCAGTGTTTTCTTTATTAAAACCATTTATTCAATATTTCTTACTATTGTCTGTGCAGTGATGAATATTCCATTTCCATTTATACCAATTCAAATCACTTTGATTGATCTAGTTGTTGAGGCTTTTCCTGCTTTTCTTACGTTATTAGAATCGAATGTTGAAAAAATTCAGGGGAAATTCTTGCCTGTAGTCTTTGCAAAGGCAGCTCCAAATGGGTTAGGGGTTTTGGCTTGTATTCTCTTTATTGAATTTACTGCATCCTTCTTTAATATCAATCAGTATCAGTCAATGACAATGATGTATTTATGTGTTGCGTTGATTAGTATGCAAGCGGTAATTGTTTCATGTATACCGATGAATAAACTACGTCTATTTGTTTGTACTTGTATGGTAGGAGGATTTATGCTAGCAATCTTGCTTTTTCATTCATTACTTCATTTAGTTTTCTTACCTTATCAATTAATGATTTTAACGGTTTTTATTGTTTTATCAGGTCTTCTAGTCAAAGAAATCACTCGTTTTTTATTACAAAGGTTTATCAAAAAATATAATTAAAGTGATTATTAGAATTTACAAACTAATGTAATGATGATAGAGTTAAATTTAGATATGTTTGATGAAATAGTTTGTAGGACTTTCTCATTTGTTTTGAGAAAGTCTTTTTTGCTTCTAAATTTTTATTATTTAATAAGAAAACTATGATTTGTTAACATAACGATTTTTTTCAAACTTATTAATAGCAACTTCTTGGATTTTAGGAGCTATGTGACTATATATCATTCGAGTGTCGATAATAAACTAAACAATTGTTAAGGATGTTTCCTTTGTGTTGAGTTTGAGGTGAATAACAGGGTGAGAATGAATATGATGATTTTTGCTTCATACTTTGTGGCTTTGGACTTGAAAAATCAGAATAAATAAAAACATATATTTTTTTTAGATACCTGCTTTTGTTTGTTGAATTTTAAGATTGACAAATAAATATAATTGTGATAATCTTATTTTAGAAATTAATAAGAACGTAAATATTTATTCGCCGGAATAAATATTTATTGGAGTCAACAGACTAACCTTAGGCTTGATGGTTAGTTGGTTGGCTCTTTTTTATTCGGGCTCTTTGTCAACTGGTGTGGGTGAAGAAATTCTATACCTGTAACCGAGAGGAATTAAGCTGCTCTTTGAGCGGTTTGATTCCTTTAATTTTTTTGTTCAAATGTGTACTTATGTATGATTAAAATCCTAGCAAGGATAGAAGCTATATTTTTATCAATTGGTATTGGTTTTATGGTTCCTTTGTTATATAATAGCTATTAAATTCAATAAAAAGGTAATAATTGGATTTAATTGATGAGAAGATAGGAGGGGTTATATGTTTAGGCAACTAACAAAAAATGATTATGAAATGACAATGCAATTTTTAGGTCAAAATCCAGGATTGAATTTATTTCAAATTGGAGATATTGAAAATTACGGATTTGATTCAGATATTCAAACGGTATGGGGAAACTTTGATGAAAATGACGCTTTAACAGGCGTATTATTACGTTATCGAGAGAATTATATTCCGTATTTTATTGATACTGATCAATCAGTTTCATATTTTAAGGATCAAATATTACAAGATGAGGGGATTAAAATCATTTCAGGTAAATCTGATTTAGTTGATCAATTTAAATCATGCTTTGAACAGTCAGAAGATAAAGACATGTATTTTTGTGAATTAGTTGATAATGAATATTTACAATCTGTTCATGTTAATGTCCAATTAGCTAAATTAGAAGATGCCGACCGTGTTTTTGAGTTATTACTAAGTATTGAAGAATTTGATGCCATGAATCGTCACTCTGCAGATCGCATTCGTCAAAAGATTGAGGATCAATCAGGTCGTATTTATTTTATTGAAAATGAAAATGGTGAAGTGATTTGTACGGTTCAAACAGCTGCTGAGAATTCGAAGTCTGCCATGGTTGTGAGTGTTGCGACACATAAAAGTTATCGTCGTCAAGGACTTATGACGCAAGCTTTATCAAGATTATGTCAAGACTTATTAAGTGAAGGTAAGACGCTTTGTTTATTTTATGATAATCTTGAAGCAGGATCTGTTTATCATAAATTAGGCTTTAAAACGATAGGAAAATGGAAGATGATTGTCCGTCAATAATTAAGTATTCTCATGAACTTCATCAGTTGACGATACGTTATTGTTTAAAATGATTCTGATAATTGAAAATAGAGTCTTATTTTTTTATGGGAAGTAGCTAATCAAAGTAAAAAAAGAGCGAAATTGAATCGCTCTTTTAATTTATTGGAAAAAGTTCGGATTTTTATCCAATTATGATATGATTGCTTCTAAAATTATAATTGATATTAAATGGAGTGAAGAGAGATGGTTGAGATTAAACGAGGTGAGTTAACAGTTGAACAATTTTCAAAATTAGTCGAATCAGTGGGATGGAATGTTCCACCTAAAGGTCAGTTAGAACTTGCTTTAAAGCAGTCATTTTGTACAGTGCTTATTTTAGAAGGCGAGACAGCTGTTGCTATGGGACGTATGATTGGTGATAGTGGACTAGCTTATTTTATTCGAGATGTCGTTGTACATCCGAACAATCAAGGTAAAGGATATGGACGACTAGTTGTTAATGAGCTTTTATCTGTGGTCAATTCGTATACACCAGTTGGAGGCTATGCATGTGTGGAATTAATGAGTTCAAGTGGAAAAGAGGTGTTTTATGAGAAGTTAGGATTTAAAACATTGGACGCTATTAATGGAGCGAGTGGAATGCAAATAAGGGTAGAAAAATAAGGGGGAAACGATATGATTTATACCAAGAAGATTTTGGCGAATGGAAAGACGTTAACTTTAAAAGAGGCAGAGCCATTTGAAGCTGCTCGCATGATTAAGTATTTAAATGTCGTGGGCGGAGAGAGCGACAATTTATTATTTGGTGAAGGAGAGTTTCGCTTTACGGTAGAACAAGAAGAGGAGATTATAAGTCAGCACTTAAATAGTGAGAATGATGTGATGTTAGTAGGAGTGATTGATCATGAAATCGTGGCTGTGGCTTTATTAACGACTCCAAATCGCTCACGTATTCGTCATAATGCCCAAATATCATTATCGGTTAGAAAGGATTATTGGAACTTGGGCATTGGTTCATTCATAATGAATGAATTAGTCACGTTTGCAACAAATCATCCCGTGATTAGAGTGATTTCTTTAGAGGTGAAAGAGGGGAATGAAAGTGCAATTCACTTGTACAAGAAATATGGATTTGAAATGGTCGGCCGCCATAAGGATAATGTTTATCTAAATCATCAGTATCATGATATCTTACTGATGGATCTTTACTTAGAGAAATAAGTGCATGTTCATTTTAAGGTCTCACATACTAATCATGTTATTTAAATTTTAAAAATTGTACCGATACAATTGATAAAATACCATACAATATTTAAAACTGTAATGGTAAAATGCTTTATTTTATAAAATTTTATGGTACAATAATAGCAAATTAGCAAATGTAGGAGTGAGATTTATGGAAAATATCATTAAATCTGTCACAGCTCAAGCATTAGGGGTTAGCGAGGCAGAAGTTAATATCGATCATCGTTTAATGGGGGGAATGTCAAATTTAATGTACGTCATTGTTGTCAATGGTGAAAAATATACATTCCGTATTCCAGGGAAGAATGCAGAAGTGTTTGTTAACCGTGAAGAAGAGTTAGCTAATATTCATATTATTGACGAGCTTGGAATTAATAATGAAATGGTTTATTTCGACACAAAAACAGGTTATAAAATTTCTAAGTTTGTGGAAGGAACACCTTTAAGTGAGGTTGAAAATCCTGATCCTTATTTAGAAGAAGTGGCTAAAGTGTTACATGTCTTACATGAATCAGAGTTAAAAGCACATGATGATTACCGACCATATGAACGATTAAATGCATACGAAAAATTAGTGACTGATTTTGGATATCAGCATGAAGAAAAATACTTTGAGTTAAAAGAAACATTTTTAAGTCAACGTGAATTTTTAGATCAATTTCCAAAAGTTATTTGTCACAATGATAGCCAAATTTCGAATATGGTAGTGGAAGCTGATCAAACTTATTTATTAGATTGGGAGTTCACAGGCAATAACGACCCAATGTATGATGTAGCGTGTGTTGGAAATAAAGAATTTGAATTAGCTTTAAAATTCTTACCTGTTTACTTAGGACGTGAACCGAAGTCTGAAGAATCTCGTCGTTTATATTTATGGCGTGCATTCCAATGTTTACAATGGCATAATGTCGCTTTATATAAAGATTTAATTGGCTTAAGTAAGGATTTACATTTAGATTTTAATCTGATTGCAGCTGCTTATTTAACAAAAGCAGAGCAGTTTTTAACAGGAGCTAATCAATTTAAAGAATAAATGAAGGTGAGCTTAGGTTTATTACTCTAAGCTCTTTTTGTTTCCTTATAAATAAAACGTTTTAGTAATGAAGGGACTTTGCTTTTTTGGTTTAAATGAAAAGTTTGTTATGTTACAATGGAAAAAAGTTGAAATTGTAGAATTAGGGGTGGAAAGGTGAGACTTTCAGAGATTATTAGCATGGGGCAAGGATATTTATTTCAAGCAGTTATTTTAATTGGATTAATAGGGATTTTTTTTCTTTTAGGGTATATTATAATTTATAAGAAAGTAGTGAAAGGAGATAAACGTTTATCTAAAAGATTATCAGCAGTAGTCGCTATTTTTGCTTGTTATTTGATCGTAGTGTTAGGAGCAACTTTAGGAAGAGAGGGCTATTACGAAAGTGAGATGCATTTGTATCTATTTAGTTCTTATAAAGAAGCGTGGAATACTTTTTCAATAGTCGAGTGGCGAAATATTATTTTAAATATTTTAATGTTTATTCCGCTTGGTTTTTTACTACCGCTTTTTGGGAAGTTGTTTCAAAAAGTTTGGGTGACATATTTAGTAGGTTTTTTCTTCACCCTAGTCATTGAAGGTGTTCAGCTTCTGACTAAAAGAGGGATATTTGAAGTGGATGATCTAATTAATAATACAGTGGGGTGTATGATTGGTTATGGGATCTGGAATTTATGTTTATTAATCTATCAGATGTTTAAAGGTCAAAAACGATCGGTGATTCGGGTAAGTCTTTTACAACTTCCATTAGTGAGTATTATTGTCTTATTTAGTTGGATTTTTTATTCTTATGAACAACAAGAGTTTGGAAATTTAAGAAGTGCTCATACTTATCAGGTGAAGATGCCAACGATTAAATTAAATAATGAGCTTTCATTATCCACTGAAATAAATGAAGCAATGGTATATGCGTCAAAAGTTGGAACGAAAGAAGATACGTTAAAGGTCGCGAATCAATGGTTCTCTTATGTAGGAGCAACGGTTGATGAAAGTCAAACGAATCCTTATGATGAAGTGATGATCTATTATTCATCCGATCATGATTACTCGATTTGGGTTTATTTTTCAGGATTAGAGACTTGGTTTCATGACTGGACTCATTTTGACAGTTCAAAGCAGAGTGGGTATTCATTAGAAGAAGTGACTGAAATTTTAAAGGCGTATGGCATTCATTTACCAAAAGCCATTACATTCACTGATGAGGGAGATGGAAATTATCTTCTAGAGGCAAAAATGAGTGAATTAGATGGGGCGTACATGGATGGAAGTATTCGCTGTGCATTAACGAAAGATAAGAAAGTTGAATCGATTAGACATCAGATGACTCAATTTAATGAATATAAAAAAGTGGATATTTTATCTGAAGAGCAAGCTTACTTGCAATTAGAAGAAGGACGTATCCATTCTCGTTATATCAAGGATTTAAATCCTAATTACCCGATTGAAGTCAAGGATGTAAAATTACAGTATGAAAAAGACTCAAAAGGATATTATCAACCAGTTTATCAGTTTAACATCTTAAATGATGAGCAAGAAGATTCGATTATTATCCCTGCTATAAGGGATTAATTGCATTTGTTGATTAAAAAATGAAAGAAAGGAAGAGGTGGCGTTAATATGAAAAGGGTGATGATTATTGGTTGTCCTGGTAGCGGGAAATCGACGCTTGCTAAGAAGCTTTCTTCTAAATTAAAGTTACCAGTTATTCATCTTGATCAGTTAAACTGGACGGGTCATTGGCAAATGATTTCAAGTGAAGTGTTTGATACGTTACTTTTAACAGAAGCTCAAAAAGAAGCATGGATTATTGATGGAAATTATGATCGAACGATTTCGCTTCGGATACAATATTGTGACACCGTTATTTTTTTGAATTATTCTAAAATGACATGTTTATGCGGTGTGATTAAACGAGTGCTTAAAGGCTATGGAAAAACACGATCAGATATGGGGGGAAACTGTCCGGAACGATTTGATATCAGCTTTTTAAAATTTGTTTGGGATTTTAATTCAACCTATCGAAGTAAATATTTAACAATGTTGAGTCAGCAAACAGAGAAAAATGTCATGATTTTTCACCATCGAAAAGAGTGCCAGCAGTTTCTAGACACATTATAATGAGGGTTATGAATTACATAGATACCGTATGTTAGACGTTTTCCCTTTAGTGGGTAGATTTTAAAAGAGTTATTTTATTAATTCCGTTTAGTTCAGACAATGAGTGATTAATGAAAGGAATAAGAGATTTTTTTAATATTAAGATGATCATTAAATGTGTTAAATCACATAATTTCTAATTTGTTTATGTTAAGCGATTAAAAAGTAAGAAAACTCCAATTTTTAGAATTGGAGTTTTTAAATAGATTTAAGGAGGAAGTATGAAGTCTTTAATTGTAAAAGATAAATCTTTTTATCAAGAAATGTTAAAAATTAGTGTTCCGATTGCAGTGTAAAACTTAATTAATGTCGGAGTTAGTATGACTGATACAATGATGTTAGGAGCGGTTTGAGAGAAGGCATTAGCAGCAGTTTCGTTAGCAAATCAGTTTTATTTTATTTTTCTAATTATTAATTTTGGTCTTGGAGGAGGCACCAGTGTTTTATCGGGACAATTCTGGGTGAAAAAGATGTTACCTCGATTAAATATGTTTGTTTTAGCTTATTAAAGTGTAGTCTTGTGTTTACCCTTATTTTTTTAATGTTCTTACAGTTATTACCAGGCGCGGTAGTGGCAATCTATTCGGGTAAAGCAGATGTGATTAGCTTCATTTTATGTATTACGTGTCGATCGAAAGTTAAAAGTAAAAATTAAAGATTTGTTGACATTTGATGGCATGCTATTTAAAAAATATCTTTCAATAGGTGGTCCTGTTTTAATTAGTGATGTCATTTTAGCTTTAGGGCTTAATATGATTGCGATTATTATGGGGCGTATTGGGTCAGATTTAGTAGCAGCAAATCGTATTTCCAATGTCGTCTTACAGTTTACGGATGTCTGCTTAATGGGAATTGCGAGTGCGAGTGGCGTAATTGTTGGAAATACGATTGGAACTGGAAAAACTGAAGAAGCTTATCATCGAGGTGTCACATTTTTCTTGATTTCGATTATACTAGGTATTGTATCGGCAGTGATTATTTTTACGATGAAGTACTTTATTCTTGATGTTTATAATATTTCAGCTGAAACAAAGGCGATTGCTCATCAACTCATGAATGCGACAACGTTGTTGGTTGTGTTTATGTCCGTTAACGAAGGGGGGTCCTACGTGGAGGAGGAGATACGAAATTCTTGATGTTAGCAGATGTGTTATTTTTATGGGTCGTATCCGTTCCACTTAGTTATTTAATTGGAATAGTGTTTGGATTCCCTTCATTTTTCGTTTTAGTCGCACTTAAAATTGATGAAGTCATTAAAGGGTTAGGGTGTGCTATATAAGTCCAGATAAATTTTCTTCATAGAAAATTTTTATCTGGACTATAGTTGGCCTTGAACTTAAAAAGGACTAGAAACTGAGTATGATTCTGAAAATGTAGATTATTTCTCTGTTTTTATATAGTCGCTTATTCAGTAAAAAGTGGATGACTGAAGTTGAAGCTAAAACAGAATCGACGATGCTTGAGACTGCCTTAACACAATCATAAGGATGTGGAGAAAATGAAAGATGAACTCTTTCGTGAACAGTTAAATTATCTATTAACAGAGTATCATTTAACCGTAGAGGCTCTCAGTCGATTAACAAACATTAGTCTACTTTGGTTTAGGGAAATGTTAGAGAAAAAATCGACCTTAGAGGCTTTATCACAGGAACAACAACTTACACTTAGTTTAATGATGGAGATGTTTAGAATAGGAATCACAGCGGTTTCAGATGATGAACGTCTCATCACGATTATGAAGTTACTCATTCATGAATGTGGTTTAACGTTAGAGACATTTGCGACTTATGCAAAGGTTTCGCTTGAAGATGTTCAACGTGTTTTAATTGAACCTGAAGTAGTAAGTGCACAAGTTAAATATCAACTTGCTGTAAAAGTGATGTTTCTATTTTCTTTATTTAAAGATAGTATTCAACTTATTTAAAAAGCACTACGGAAGTAGTGCTTTTTGTTTATGAAGATATTCAGTCAAAGATTGCTGTGTTAGTAGGGAACGATAAACTAATACCCTTAGATTTTCATTATATAAAATGGTTAGAAAGAGGTTGTTTGAACAATCATCCAACTCAGTCATCATAAAATCAAAGGATTTGTCGTAAACTGTAAGTAGGAAAGTGAGGGGTCATAATGTTAATTGAAGCACTACTTAGCTTAAAAGTCGTTAGTCATTTGAACCAGTGCCTACAACCCATATATCTATTAGACCCTTTGATAAGTTTTGAGGATAAGGAGGAGATTGAAATGGGGTGTTTTCAGGCCGTTTCATTATATGAGAAGTATGGGGATCAGCTTGAGCAACAAGTTCCGCTAGATCCAACGGTTATTTCATACGATGAATTACGTTATTTAACCGTTTTGCATCACGGCTATGATGGTTTTGTTCATGTTGGAGAGTTGATTGTAAATGTATGTGTCGCAGATGAGGTGCTTCAAATCTTTAAGGAGCTTTATTTGATGGGGTATCCCATTGAGAAGATGCGCGTCATGAGTTGCTATGGTGGTTCTGATGAGTTATCGATGGAAGATAATAATAGTAGTGCTTTTAATTTTCGTTATATGACAGATGGAGGGAAGTTATCCTACCATGCATATGGATTGGCGATTGATTTAAATCCAAAAGTGAATCCGTATATTAAAGAAGAGTTAGTTTTACCGGTGAATGGGAAGGAGTATGTTAATCGTAATAAATGTGTACTTGGCATGATTAAAAAAGATGATGCGGTGTATCAATTGTTTAAACGCTATGGTTGGACGTGGGGAGGTGACTGGACGAGTTTAAAAGATTATCAGCATTTTGAAAAACCGCAATAAAAAAATCCAGATTAGCTCTGGATTTTTTTTATGCGTCAATTTCTCCAAGTGGTGAAAACTTGTAATGGTCTAAAAATAAGTTAGTTTCAATGATCGTTTGTTGTTTTTTTAAACAAAATGTGATTAAAGAATCACGTGGATCTTTAGCATAGAGTTTATTATAGCCACCAAGTGCTAAGGCGCGATTGGTCTCTTCTAATGAAAATTGTCCACCGATACAAAGTTTAATAACGTTATCGCGACTTGGTGATTTCGTTCCATTTAAAATTTGATAACCATAGGTGCGATGAATATCTGCTCGATCGATTAAAACACTTTTTTTAATATCCTTAGAAACTCTCAAGGTTTCAATATAGTCAACGAAGCTTAATGTTTGTTGTGGTAACGTTTGACTTAAGTAATTTTTTAGTTCTTCTTCGCTATCAATATAGTTGAGCATCTGATCTAGTTCTGATGTTTTTTTATCTATCATAGGTCACCCCTAGTGTCGAATTTCGTTTACTCTAATGATATAATTAAAGTAAACTAGAATCAAGACAAGGAGCATGAAATGGAGCAATTTGAGAAAGAATATCGGTTATCACTTTATGAACCATTAACGGAGCTTAATTCTTCACCTAAGAGTGAAATAACACTTGTTCAACATTCATTAAACAGTAAAATTTTTATTAAAAAGGTTTTAAGAAGTTTTAATCGAGATGTTTTTGAAAAATTAAAAAGTCTAGAATGTTTACATCTTCCTAAAATTTATGAAATCTTTGACTGTGAATCAACCTTAGTGGTTATTGAGGAATTTATTAATGGTCAAACGTTAGAGGAGATAATGAAGGAACAAGGATTGTTCACTGAAGATGTAGCGATTACTTATATCATGACTTTATGTGGTGTTTTAGCACAACTTCATAAACATGACCCAGCAATTATTCATCGAGATCTTAAGCCTTCTAATGTGATGATTAGCAATGATGGCGTCTTAAAGCTAATTGACTTTGATGTTTCACGAATTTATAAAGACGATCGTCATTTAGATACGCATGTGTTAGGAACGAAAGGATACGCCTCACCTGAGCAGTTTGGATTTGAACAAACCGATGCACGAAGTGATATTTACTCACTTGGTGTGATGTTAAATGTATTAGTTACAGGAGCTAACCCAAAACAAAAGCCACTTCAATCACCGTTAAAAAAAGTCATTGAAAAATGTACGTGTCTTTCACCTGAGGAACGCTATCAAACGGTCGATGAGCTAAAGGTGGCATTAAAGCCATTCATTAAAGAGTTGCCACGTCTAGATGACGTTCATAAGCCAGAAAAATCATTGCCAAAAAGATTATCCCACCTCTTAAGTCGAGTGGTTTATGAACTAGGAGAGCTTCCAGGGTATCGACTAAGATTTTTTCCCTTTATGGTGATTGCAACGCTTTGGTATGCCTTTTTATTGTTTGGGGCATTTCATGCCATCTCAATTTCAAATCTTGCGATTGCAACGATGTTTTTTTTAATGACTTTATTAAATGGAAACTATAAAAGTATTCATGAACGAAATCGGCTACTTGCGAATCATCGCGTTGTCGGATTATTTGTCTATAATGTGGTGATTTTTGTGGTAGGTGGATTGTTTTTGTAAAAAAATGAGTTTGTATGCTGCTAGCATACCGATTCATTTTTTTTCTTTTATATAATGATTTCTGTCAATAGGGTAATTAAAAAGGAGGAAGTAATATGAAAAAACCGTGGTATAAAAAAGTTTGGATTTGGGCAATAGCTGTTGTGTTCATTGTTATTTTTAGTTCATCAGAAGAAAGTCCTGAAGTGATTCAGTCAAATCAAGGAGAGAGTACTCAAGATTCAAAAAATGATACTGAAGCAAAAGAGAGCTACGCTATCGGAGATGAAGTCAAGTTAGGTGGGACGGTTGTTGTCGTTAATTCGGTTGAAAAATCAACAGGATCTGAGTGGGATCAACCAAAAAGCGGAAATGAATATGTTATTGTAACTGTTACGATTAAAAATAGAGGGGATGAACAAATCTCATACAATCCATATGATTTTTCGATGCAAAACTCGCAAGGGCAAATTACAGATACAGCTTTTACAACAATTGATTCAGATACTGCCCTTAGTAGTGGGAATTTAGCTAGTGGTGGTGTTGTGAGTGGAACGATTAGCTTTGAACAACCAATTGATGATCCCAATCTTGTTTTAAAATATCAACCGAATCTATTTAGCAGTCAGGAAATTCAATTTCATTTAAACTAACTTCATGGTGTGGGGCAATTGAAGTTAAAGGGTAGTGTTACATTTAATATAGGGAGTAACACCTATCTGTTTTTAGCAGATAGGTGTTTTTTATTAAAAAAGGAGGAGATCAAAGAAACGATGTCAAAAGTTGAGTTAGTGATAAATATCACGTTATTAATGGAAGTGATGGTTTTTATTACTGTCATTTGTACCATCTACCGACTAATCTATTGGTTGTTGATTGAAAAAGAAATCTATCTTAATCTGATGGAAGTTGTTTGTGGTGTTCGTAGTGAGTTATTACAAAAAATCTCTTTTCTTTTTGGTATGCCCTTTTTAGTTTTTAGTGAAAAACTAGAGAATCCATTTACTTATCTTGAGTTTGATGTGAGACAATGGGTCATAATGATTATCATTTTGTGTTTTTTTGAAGACAATAAAACGTCATAAAAACAAAACGCATAATAAAAAATCCAGGAATCCTGGATTTTATTTACGTTTAAATAAAACTTTATCGCTCGTAATATGAGACGTTTTATCCCAAGTGCTGGGATCATTTTTATCATAAGCTTCTAAAAACTCAATCACTTCTTTTGTAATTGGAGTTGGGGTAGAAGCACCAGCTGTGACGGCTACTGTTTCGATGTCTTTTAACCAATCTAAATTAATGTCTTCAACCGATGCAATACGGTGTGATGGTGTGTTAGCACGCTCTAATGAGATTTGCGATAAACGAGCGGTATTATTACTGTGTGGATCACCAACAACAATCGTTAAGTCGGCTTCACCGGCTTGCTTAGCAACGGCTTCTTGGCGAACTTGTGTCGCATTACAAATTTCTTTAATAAATTGTGCTTTTGGGAATTTTTCTTGGATTTTTTGCGATAATGAATATACGTCCCATAAACTCATGGTTGTTTGATTCGTGATAATAATTTTATCATTGTTAAGATTTAAATTTTCTAATTCAGCTGCTTTAGAGATTAAGTGAATGTGCTCAGGATCGACTCCAAGTGCACCCTCTGTTTCAGGATGTCCTTTTTTACCAATGTAAATGACATCATAACCAGCATCGATATGTTCTTTCATTAAGACATGTGTTTTAATGACATCTTTACAGCTAGCATCAATCACTGTTAATCCTTTCTCGATTGCTTTTTGTTTGACTTTTGGAGAGATTCCGTGAGCTGTGAAAATGACCGTTCCACTTTCAATTTGATCGAGCAATTCATCACGTGTTTTTGATTTATCATCAATGGTAATGACACCTAAGTTATCAATGGCTTTTGTAATGTGTTCATTATGAACGATCATCCCTAAAACATAAATGGGACGAGGTAAGGAAGAATCAAGTGCGGCATCTTGGACGATATTTAAAGCACTGATTACACCTTGGCAGTACCCACGAGGAGCAATTTTAATAACTTTCAATGAACTCACCTCTGCTTCTATTTTGGGACTATTATATCATATTTCGTCGATTATCTCCTAATAATAAAGAATATAGGTTGAATTTGGTGACCTACATTTGGTAAGATAGAATTTGTGCGTCAAAAGGAATTTGCAAAAATAACGAGAATTATGTCGTTAAGTTTGATAAAGTTAGTTATACTATCATTGAAGGAGTGGTATTCATGTCTGTACGTTATCAAGATTTAAATATAAAACCGTATTTAAAAGCAGCGGTTGCTGATTTACACTTTGAAACTTTAACACAAATCCAAGAAGAGGTTATGCCTTTAGCGTTAAAAGGAAAAGATATCATCGGACAATCGCAAACAGGAAGTGGGAAAACTCATGCATTCTTAATTCCTATTTTCGAAGGATTAGATGAAGATTTACAACAAGTTCAAGCCGTTATTACAACACCAACACGTGAGCTTGCTGAACAAATTTATAATGTAGCCATGCAACTAGCATCATTTTGTGACAAACCCATTAAAATTGGTCGCTATGTTGGTGGAACGGATAAACAAAAAACAATTGAAAAGTTAGGAACACAACCACAAATTGTGATCGGAACACCAGGTCGAATTAAAGACTTAGCGATTAATGAACGTGTTTTATTGGCTCATACAGCTAAAATGTTTGTGGTGGATGAAGCTGATATGACACTTGAAACAGGGTTCTTAACAGATATTGATCAAATTGCAGGAACAATGGGACGTGACTTGCAAATGATGGTCTTCTCAGCAACGATTCCTCAAGCGTTAAAACCGTTCTTAAAAAAATATATGACAGCTCCAACTCATATTCATATTCAACCTCGTCAACAAACTGCCGTTAAGATTGAACATATTTTATATCCAACGAAGCACCGTAGCCGTGTAAATATTGTGGCAAACATTTTAAAAGCATTAAATCCATATTTAGCAATTATTTTCGTTAATACGAAACAGCATGCAACAGAGGTTTCAAATGCTTTAATGTCACAAGGGTTCCGTGTGGGACAAATTCATGGTGATTTAACGCCACGTCAACGTCGTCAAATGATGCAACGTATCCGTAACTTAGAATTCCAATATATCGTGGCAACAGATATCGCGGCACGTGGAATCGATATTGAAGGGGTAAGTCATGTCATCAACTATGAATTACCACAAGATTTAGAATTCTATATTCACCGTGTTGGACGTACCGCTCGTGGAAACTATGACGGGGTGGCAATCACATTATATGATTCAGCTGAAGAAGAATTATTACAAGAATTAGAAGCACGTGGAATTACATTTAATTATCGTGAAGTAAAAAATGGTGAATTAGTCGCTGTTAATGCTCGTAATGCACGTCAAAAACGTGAGAAGAAAGAAAACGAAATTGATAAGATTGCAAAATCAAAAGTGCGTAAGCCTAAGAGAGTAACACCAGGTTATAAAAAGAAAATGAAAGCTCAAATGGAGCAAGTGAAGCGTCAAGAACGTCGTAAACGTAAATAATTGAAAGTTAGGTGAGAAATGATGTTAAAGATTGGGTCTCATGTTGGAATGGCAGGAAAAGAGATGCTACTTGGAGCTGCTAAAGAAGCAGCTTCTTATGGAGCAAATACATTCATGATATATACAGGTGCTCCACAAAATACTCGCCGTAAACCTATTGAAGAATTAAACATTGAAGCGGGTTGGAACTATATGAATGAGCATGGACTTTCAGATATTGTTGTTCATGCCCCATATATTATTAACCTAGCAAATACGGTTAAACCAGAAACCTTTGAATTAGCCGTTGAGTTTTTAGCGAAAGAAATTGAACGTTCTGAAGCGTTACGTGCCTATACGTTAGTTCTTCACCCAGGTGCTCATGTGGGAGCTGGATCAGATGTTGGACTTAAGAAGATTGTTGAAGGGTTAAATGAAGTTTTAACAAAAGATACAAACATAACAATCGCCTTAGAAACGATGGCAGGTAAAGGAACAGAGGTTGGACGTAGTTTTGATGAATTAGCTTATATTTTTGATCATGTTGTTCATAATGATAAGCTACGTGTTTGCTTTGATACATGTCACGTTCATGATGCAGGATACGATATTGTGAATGATTTTGCAGGAGTTTTAGAGTCATTTGATCGTCTAATTGGGAAAAAACAAATTTCTGTTTTTCATATTAATGATAGTAAAAATATCAGTGGTGCTAAAAAAGACCGTCATGAAAATATCGGCTTTGGAGAAATTGGGTTTGATGCCTTAAAATATATTATGTATCATCCAGACTTCAAAAAAATTCCTAAGATTTTAGAGACGCCTTATGTCGCTGTTGGTGGAGATTCAAAAGATAAAGTACCACCTTACAAGCAAGAAATTGAAATGTTTAGAAAAGGAGAGTTTGATCCTCAAAATCTAGAACGCATTTTAGGACGTATATAATAAAAAATAACCATCCAAAAGGATGGTTATTTTTTATTAAAAATGACATTACGTTTAATCGATGTAATTAATTCATTATATTTAGATATATTAGACGTATTAAGATGTGTACGTAATTGATCATGATTTAAGGATAAAGAACTTTCATCGATGACTTCATGCCAGTGATGACTTAAAAGGTGATGAAAGGATTCTAAATCACTGGTATCGATTCGCAAGTCATTTTTAACATTTAATAAGTTTAGCTCTTCAATCGTAAGTTGCATTAAGGTTGCTTTAAGTAGCTCATACATAGCGATTCCCCCCTTTGCAATAAATGAGCAGTACTCATTTATACTATGTATCCTATGACAAAACGTTCTAAAAAATGAGCAACTCTTTCAATAACAACGGTTACTTATTCTAATGAAAGCAGTTTTTAAAAGAATATTCTAGAAATAGTTAAAGTTTTTAGTTTAGATGATCTCTCATCAAACAGCGATGATTTCAAAGAGAGTTAATATTATCCATTTATAGGTAAAAGTTTATGTTATAATAGTTTAATAGGGAGGAGATTTTTTTGTTTGAAACTTTAAACAAATCATTAGA
>JAUMTV010000134.1 GCA_030531025.1 Turicibacter sp. | reverse complement strand
TTGCCCACGGACTTCCTTCAGAGTGCGTAGCCTACTGTAAGTATTCCTCCTCACAAAGGACACCGCAAGTCTCTTGGCTATGTACTTTCCGCTACTTGGACGTACTTGAGACTTTAACCCGTTAGATAATACCCATGCCGGGCGCACACTTAAAAAAAGGACCATTTAGGTCCTTTTCATTTAATCTATGTTGAACAAGCTATTTTAACACTTTTACTTATATAGCCTTTTATAGTCATTTAATTAATTGATTACTCACATTATTTTAGAATCCGAAGCCACCACAGCAGCATGCGATAATTACTAATAAAATGAATAATACTAAAATAAATGCACAATTATTTCCACACATAATAACTCGCTCCTTAACTAATATTTTATTAGGCTCTTTTTAGAGCAGAAGAGTTTGATTGCAAGATGACGTATTTACTCTTTTACCATGCTCCTAATCCGCCTCCACAGCAACATGCAATAATCACTAATAAGATGAATAATACTAGAATGAATGCACAATTATTTCCACACATAGTCTCAACTCCTTTCCAGCCTTTCCACACAGTTTCCTGAGCTAATATATCCTATGAGTTTTTAAAGATTTGGTTTATGTTTTTACTGAAATTCCACAAAAACCTACCAAAAAAATGTTGTGACAAAAATTGAAAAATGATATGATAAAAATCGTTAAATCAAACCAAAAAGAGGATGTGAAAGTGATGAAAAAGTACTTCCTAGCAACAGCTGCACTTGTAACGACACTAATGCTTGGTGCCTGTTCAAATAAAGACGAAATCGGTATTAACTTACCAAATGGAAATGACAAATTTATTACATCTGATGTTGAAAACGTAACCAAACAAGAAGTATTTGATGCTATGATAGCTGATGCTGGTCTAACAGCTATTTTAGATTTAGTAGACTATGATGTCTTATCAAAGAAATATGAAATTGATATAACAAAAATCGATACAGCACTCGAAACATATCATACTATGTATCCAGATACTGAAACGTTTGAAAGCTTCTTAACAAGTCAAGGATTTGCAAATGAAGATGAATTACGTCAATACTTAGAATTAAATTTATATCGTGAAGCCGCTGCACGTGCTACTGTCACTGTAACAGATGAAGAAATTCAAGCCGCTTACGACAAAAAGTATACAAAAGAAGAGACTGAAGAATCAGAAGGAACAGATTCAGAGAATACAGAAGCAACTGAAACTGAAGAAACAGAAGAAGTTCCAACCCTTGATGAAGTCAAAGATGAGTTAAAAGAAGAATTAATTCAATCAAAATTAACAGATGACTTTATTGTTTCTACCTTAGCTACTGAACGTGAAGAAGCTGGTTTTGTTCTTTTAAACGATTATTTAGAATCTCAATATAAAGAAGTTTCTTCAACATACGAAGAATCAAAAGAGACAAGCAATTCAATCGTCGCTAAAACAAATGAAAATGAATATACAGCTGAGCAATTATATAATGAATTAGTGAACGCTTATGGATTATCAAATGGTGTTTCATTAGTGGATACAAAAATTTTAGAAAAGAAATTCTCTGTTGATGAAAAAGCCATTAAAGAATTAATTGATGAATTTAAAGTTCAATTAGGAACAAATTATTATGCTTTTATGGCACAATATGGATTAAACAATGATGAGCAAATCTATGACTATTTCAAATTATCTCAATTACAAGATGCTGCTTTTGCTGCTGAATACCCAATCACAGACGATCAAATCCAAGCTGCTTATGATGCTTATCAAACAAAATTAAAAGCACGACACATTTTAGTAGAAGATGAAGAAACAGCAAAAGAAATTATTACTAAATTAGATGAGGCTGAAGATAAAGAAGCAACATTTAAAGAGTTAGCTGCTGAGTACGGAACTGATGGAACTAAATCTAATGGTGGTGACTTAGGCGCATTTGAAGAAGGTCAAATGGTTGCTGAGTTTGAAGAAGCAACTAAAGCATTAGAAGTTAACACTTATACAAAAGAGCCTGTTCAAACAAAATTTGGTTATCATGTCATTTATCGCTACGACGATCCTCGAAGCTTTGATGAAATGAAAGAAGAATTAGAACAAGAATTACGTTCAGAAGCATATACACAATTACGCTTAGAAACCATTTTAATTAAATATCGTTCAGAAGTTAACTTTAAATTTGAAGATGAATTATTACAAAAACGTTATGAAACAATTGTAAAAAACATTGAAGAATCTGCTGCTCAAGAAGAATCTGAAGATTCAGCACAATAAAAAAGAGTTAACAACTCCTCATGAGTTGTTAACTCTTTTTCTTATGCAAAAAATAGTGTCGCTTAGGCGACACTATATAAAGAATTATTTATGATGATAAAAACGACGATTATCAAGCATCGGAATTCGATCACTCATTTGACCTTTTTCACAATGTCTAAGAGCGACTTCAATGGCCGTCATTTTAGCTGAGACAACATCTAAATAATGTAACAGTTCTGCTTCAATAATCATTGGCTCTTTAGGTGATCCCCATTCTAATTTTCCGTGATGTGAAATAATCATATGTTTTAAGAATAAGACTTCTTCATCACCATAACCTAATTTCTTAGACGCTTCATCAATCATCGAAACCATCATATTAATGTGTCCAATCATTAGACCTTCTAATGTGTATTCCGTTTTGATGCAGTTTTCATAACTCATCTCAAACAATTTCCCCATATCATGAAGAATGATTCCTGCATACAATAAGTCACGATTTACGATTGGATATAAGTCACAATAGGCCGATCCCATTTTGAGCATTTCATAAACATGTTGAGCTAATCCTGACATAAACGCATGATGCATACGACTAGCAGCGGGATGAATATAAAAGACATCTTCATATTTATTTAAAAAATATTGTAAAATCTCTTGATAATAACCAGGATTCATTTCTTCTAAGAATGAAGTGATTGATGATTTTAGTGTATCTTGCTCAAACTTTGATGATTCAACATACTGAAAATAATCCACTTCACCTTCAACAATGGTTACCGATTCAATATTAATTTGTTTTTGGGCGTTATACAGTTGAACTAACCCTTTTACAGTTACGACTTGACCTGCTTCAAATGCCTCTAACTCATCTGGCTTTACACTCCATTTATTTGCAAACACTGATCCTGTTTGATCAACAAATTCAAACTTTAAATAAGGTTTTTGAGCTGTTGTACGTCCCACATTTACTGACTTAATCATGACGGTTAATGTAGTAACTTCTTTTACTTTTAAATCTTTAATTTGCATGTGTATCACCTATTTCTAAACTTTCAATGAGCGTTTCGATTTTTTTAGTCGCATATGTTTGATAAGAATCAATATATGTTTTTAAGTCTTTTGGATTATGAACAGAGGTCCCGATTAAATATTTACTTGAAGCTCCTACACCAAGTCCTAAAATATTTTGTGCTTCTTCCATGATTAAGATATTATAAATACTTTCTTGACCTAATTTCGAATAACCGATGTTTTCCATATTACCAGAGATATTTTTCTGACGATATAAATAATATGGCACATAATCGTGTTGCGCTGCAAATTCATACGTCATCTGCCCCATCTCTTGTAATTCCTCTTTTGAAGCTGTTGTATATAACCCACGATTTTGTGTAATTTTCGAACTACGTTTAAAGGCAAGCATATGGATAGTTAATGATTCGGGTTGAAGCTTTTCAATTTGTGATAAACTGTAAGCTAATTCTTCTTTTTCTTCATTCGGTAAGCCTACGATCAAGTCCATATTAATATTATCAAATCCATGATTTTTAGCCAGGTAATATTTTTCAATGACATCATCAACAGTATGATGACGTCCAATCTCATCTAACGTTTTTTGATGGAACGATTGAGGATTAATACTAATACGATGAATATTATAACGTTTTAATAATTCTAATTTTTCAGCTGTAATCGTATCCGGGCGTCCCGCTTCAACTGTAATTTCACGTACTTGCTTATCATTAGCAAGATGAGAATATACCGTGATTAATAACTCCTCAAATTGTTCAGGTGATAAAGTCGTCGCCGTTCCACCACCAAAATAAATGGAAGTCACACGTAACTGTCGTTCTTTAATAAATGCTCCTACTAGCTTTATCTCTTCAAGTAATGCTTCTAAAAATGGCTCAACCCACTTTTTAAATGGACCATGAGCATACGCAGGAAACGTACAGTACGCACAGCGTGTCGGACAAAATGGAATTCCAATATAAACACTCACTTCATCTTGAATCGTATATAAATCTGGAATAACCTTTAACTGATGATTGGCTACTTCTAATAATAAATTGATTTTTTCATCTGATACTAAATACTCTTGCTGCATATAGTTTTTAATTGCTTCATCGTTGTAGCCACGCTTTTTCATGCCATGAATAAGCTTCGTTGGACGCATTCCATTTAAAAGTCCCCAAGACTGAACACGACCTGTTTCACGCTGTAATAATAATAAATAAACAGCTAAATAAGCATATTTGCGTGTCTTTGACTCATTTGCTTCAAGCTGACGCTTAATCACTTGAGAATCATCACCTAATGTTCCTGTTACCATCAATTCATTGTGATGAATTTCTTCTTTAAACTCAAAAATTAAATCAAACGATTCTGCCTGATTAATTGTAGAAGAGTTAAAAAATGTTTGATTTAATACTTGCATTGAATTGAGAATCAATTCATCTAAAATACCTTCAACTTTAATATTAACGACTTCTGCCATGATGTGCACTCCATTTCTCAACAAAAACTCCTTAGCTCTGCTAAGGAGTTTTTATATCTACTTCTATCAGTTTGCCACCCATTCATTACAAAGTTTTCATCTTCTAATGAGCATGACGACTATTTGACTAAAATCATCGTACAAAGAGGTGCCATAACTAATTCACCATCAATCTTCATCAGTGGCTCTGTTCCACTTTGATGCTCATTAGCAATTAAATTAAAATCATTTGTAACAATTGGAATATTTACTTCATGATTTTGTGTATTAAAGAATACATGAATTTCCTCCCATTCTCCGTATTCTTTAACGTTTTTCAAAGTATATTCTATCACAGAATGATGGTGTTGAAAAATACGAAGATGTTTTTTTACAAGAATTGCATTCGAAAAACGAAAAGCCCCATGTGATTTACGAATTTCAATATATCCTTTAATGAGATCGATACTATTTTTATGTTGGTAAACGCTATCCCATTTAATCGCATTCACATCATCTAAGCAATTATAGCTATTTTCAATCCCTTGCTTGCTTCTAAAAAACTCTTGTCCGCAATGAATAAATGGAATTCCTTGTGCTAAGATGACCATTGCAGTCGCTAAAATTTGTCTTTTTTGTCGTGTGAGTTCATCTTCATCACTATTAGATAACTGCATTCGATCCCATAAGGTATGATTATCATGACATTCTACATAATTAATGCTTTGAGAAGGTGTATAAAACATGTCCGTTTCTCCTTCATTTAGTCCACAACTACCTGCTAATAATAATTTCCCGACATTTGCATAGCTGAAATTTCCTAAAGCCAATCCACGATCTCTATGATTAAATGTATGCCCTTTGATGGTATCTCGAAACTTGTCATTGAAATGGCCTATTTTAGGTAACTTAAATGCATTAAATTGGGCAGCTTTTTGTGCTTGTGGTAATGGGGTGTTCATGTCCCACCCTTCTCCATACAAAATAATATTAGGATGTAACTCATCACAAAGTTGGCGAATTTCATTCATCGTATCAACATCAATAATTCCCATTAAATCAAATCGAAATCCATCAATTCCATATTCTTGAATCCAAAACTTCACGGAATCTAAAATATATTTTCGCACCATTGAGCGTTCAGTTGCTAAGTCATTCCCACAGCCTGTTCCATCTGAAGGCATTCCTTGGTAATCGTAACGATAAAAGTAAGTCGGAACCATAGCATCAAATGGAAAGGTACGTCGTTCATAAACATGATTATAAACAACATCCATAATGACACCAAGTCCCTCTTCATGTAAAGCATTAATCATCATTCTTAGCTCATTGATACGTGAATAGGGATCTTGTGGGTTTAAAGCATAGCTACCTTCAGGAACATTATATTGAACAGGATTATAACCCCAATTGTAAGAGACTTCCGGTATATTTTCATCAATTCCTGAAAAGTCAAAAATAGGAAGCATTTGAATATGAGTAACTCCTAACTCTTTTAAATATGCTAAGCCATAAGCATTTCCTGTCGATTCATCCTTAACTCTTTCAGTTAATCCAAGAAATTTTCCTCGATGCTCCACTTTTGAAGAAGAGTCCATTGTAAAATCTCTGATACTTAATTCATAAATTATAGCATCGGTTGATTGGGCTAACTGTGGTCTTAAATCTTGTTTAATTTGAACGCATTTTAATGGATCAACAACAACACTATATTCTGCATTAACCGTTGAAGCTATAGCATAAGGATCAATGGTTTCTTGGCGAACTAAATTATTGACAATTTCATAGCGATATCGACAACCTTCTAAATCTTGATGAATCGTTAATTCCCATATTCCTTTTGATTGTCGCTTCATTCGACGGAAATGAGTAACATCATCTTCATAAAGAATTAACTGAACTTGCGTAGCTGTCGGTGCCCATATTTTAAAACATGTCATTTCTTTATGATAGGTTGGACCTAAATCATCCCCATCGTAATGAAAACGTTTACTGAACTCTTCTATTCTAGCAATATATCCTAAAAATAAATAACTAGCATTTTGATAACAATCAATGACTTGATATTCAACACCTACATTTACGAATCCTTGAATTGAAAGTGTATATTTTAACTCATTACCAAAATCTATTTTTTCTTCTACTTTTAATTCAAACGCTTCTAATGTTTCCGCATTCACCAGTTTGAATGGTGCAATCTCTCCACCATAATAACTCTTTGGTACTAAAATAGTAATTTTATTATATTCATCTAGATACGATGAATATCTACCTTGTGACATTAACACCGTTCATCCCTCCTTACGCTTAAAAGCATGACTCTATCTTTAGATTCTAATTTATTATGTTAAACTATGAGATTAAATTAACAATTATGACAATATTTTTACAATAAATGTGCAATATCCCTCTATATTTATATTATATACACTGCATTCTAATCGGTTAATCTTTGTTCTTCGAAAACACCTGATGATAAAAATACGACAAAATGACATATTTCTATTGACTTTTAATCATATTTTTTATATTATGTATACAGTTTCAAATGTAAGGGTTAATCATTTGGAATATTATAGGAGGAGTTTTATGAACAAAATTAATTTTAAAAACTATTTCGTTAGAATCTTGTTCTTTTTAGTTGGATGTTTCATTATCCAATTGGGGGTTGCGTTCTTCATCCAATCAGAAACTGGGGTTGATTCTTTCACAATCTTTATGCAAGGTTTATCAAATTTATTACACATTACAGTTGGTCAAGCTAATATTTTAGTAATGGGGCTTGTATTTGTCGGTATGTTAATCTTCACTCGTGAATACATTCGTTTAGGAACATTCTTAGCTGTTATTTCAGCAGGACCATTCTTAGATTTAATTAATAACTTATTAATTAATGCTAATGTTAACATTGCAGATTTAAATATCATTGTTCGTTTATTAATTGTGGCAATTAGTTGTGTTGTTATTGCGATTGGATTCTCAATTTTAAAATCGGCTGAGTTAAGTGTTGCACCAACAGATCAATTACCATTAATTATTGTTGATAAAACAAGTTGGCAATACAAATGGGTCCGTATTACAATGGACGTTATCTTTATTGTCATTGGTTTCTCTTTAGGAGGAGTTTTAGGACTTGGAACAATTGTCACAACACTTTTAATTGGACCATGTATTCAATACTTCCTTCCAATTATCGAGAAAAAATCAATTCAAATTATTCCTAACTAATTTAACTTATAAATAGACCTTTATTTGATATATAATCTACCTTTTTATATTTTTAAAAATAATTTCTTAATTAATGAAAGAGATTTATATGATTTGATTTAATTAAGAGGGCCATTGCGGCCCACCATCATTTTCTTTATGAAAGATTATTCTATTATTCCTGTAAGTTATATTCAAAAAAAG
>JAUMTV010000133.1 GCA_030531025.1 Turicibacter sp. | reverse complement strand
TAGGGAATGGGTCACCTACCATGCGAAGCATGTTTCCTCCATTAGTAGGGCTTAAAAGTTTTTATGAGGTGAAAAACTTATCTGGACTTATATATAACCCGATGACAGCTTGCTTAACATCACTTTTACAGATACCAGTTTTCTTAGCCTTCTATCAAGCGATTTCTCGTCATCCATTAATTAAAGATGCTGCCGTAGCTGAATTTTTTAGCATTAATTTAGGATCAATAAGACTATTCAAAACTACATATTAGCTTTCGTTGTTGCGGAATTAACAATTTATTCTCAACGCTTAATGAATAAAAACATGCCGCTACAACGAGTGATCAAAAAAATCAAACAAGCGATATGATGCTAAAAGTCATGACATACTATCTTCCATTTGCAATGTTCTCAATTACTATCGGAACACCATTTGCCTTTGGTTTATATTTCTTAACAAGTTCGATTATGACAATTATTCAATCATTTATTTTTAAACACCCAACCCCTAAAAAATAGTATTAATTGTTTAAAGCCTACTTCAAATGAAGTAGGCTTTTTATTGTTCTTTCGTCTCATTAACTATAAGTAAACTTGAGAAACACAGTTTTGAAGATGGATGTAATCTGGAATCAATTCAGCTTCTCCAACGACACTGAAATAATGATTTAAAATTTCTGGAACTAATTTTAACTCCTCTTCTGTTAATAGACCTGGCAAGATTTCTTTACACGCACGTTCAACATTTTCAATACTCCAATGATCAGGAAATTCTTTGAAGTGGCCCAGCATAACAACATGAAATAGTTCAACTATATTTGTAAATTGTTGTTTAACCTCACTTGATAAATGACGACTGAGGCTTTCACACTCTAATATATTTCGGCAAATCTCCTGAGTTGTTAATAATAATAAATTAAGATTTTCTTCCTCATCGAAATCAATAGACTCATCTAACTCACGTTCTATTTTTAATAAATCACTAACAAATTCACTCGCTACTTCTAGCTTTGGAACTTTTTTGAGAGGAATTTTCGTTTTTAATGAAAAATCTTTAAAGTGTTTAATGACAGGCTCACAATCGGTCACTAAGCATTGAGGCTTAAACTCTAACTCTTTTAATAATGTATTCGCAAACTGTGCGACAACTTCTTCTTGACTTTGTAAGCTTGGATTGGACATCTCTGCAAATACTAATTGTTTTGATTCTTGTTCAACAACTGCTGTAATCATTGGATAGTAAGGACGTGAGTTGTCTTTTTCCTCTACCGGACTTGGCATTAAAAATTGAGCAATTTCAAATATCATATTCGTACTTGGTAATTTTGAAATACGATAAGCTGCTAATTCATTTTCATAGTGAGCTCCTGTTTCATTGAGTTGTTCTAAAAAGACTGATAAAGAAATTTTTAATGTTTTCCAACTTCCTTCAAGATCCTGAACTCTTAATAGAACTTGATCAGCTTCTAAAGAAAAGGAAGGTGTATTTTTAATTAATAATGCAAGTTCTGATATTTGATTTAATGCCTGAGTTAAAAATCGACATTGCCAACCACCACTTAAACTTACTGGTAAAAAACCTGATAGGCAATCTTTAAATTTAGGAAATTGTTCGCAACTATGAACTTCAATTTCTGGTTCTTTCAGTAATTGTTCATCCTCCCTTTTTAATTGTTGTAAAGAATGAAAACTTACCGATAAACACGTTTCTCGAGATAAAAGGTCACCAAACGTTTCATCTTCAATCGTTAAGTGTTTTGAATCAAGCATTTTTAAATATTGTTCAAGTCCATCTATTCCAAGATAAACTTTTAATCCTTTCTCCTGTGCTTGGCTTCCAACGATACAACAAAATCCCATTAAATGTGTTTCTGGGTCTTCAACGACAAATAATTGATATTCACTAATCCATTCCCAAGGATGTAACTTTTCAAAATCACTAGCTGCTCCATACAGTTCATTTAACTCTGATCTCGTTGCCTTCACGATCATCGCTCCCTTTAATTTATTTCCTTTATTATGGTATATTCTAGAAAATTTTACACATACTATTAGAATTAATGTGATAAATTTTAGATTCAATTGAAGTTTAAAAATAAAAGTGCATCTTCCTTGCGTTATCTAAGTTTGTGATTTATTTTATAACTAGAAATAAATTAAAAAACTCACAATTTCAATGTGCCGCAATAACTCTTATAGTCATCACTAAAAGACATCATGGAGTGAGATTATTGGAAACTAATCTATTTCTAATTTAATAAGTGGAGGCGATCTTATGATTCAATCTGTATCATTAAAACAAGATGTCTATTGGTTAGGGATTTTAGACCCACATTTAGATGTCTTCGATATTATCATGGAAACGAAATACGGAACAACGTATAACTCTTATTTAGTTAATACAGCTGAAGGAGCTATTTTAATCGAAACAGTTAAAGAAAAATTCTTTGATTCATATTTAGAAAAAATTGAAGAAGCGATCGGTGATTTAAATAATATTAAATATATTATTACGAACCATACAGAGCCTGATCATGCAGGATCAATTGGACGATTAGTTAAGCTGATCCCTGGACTAACAGTTATCGGTTCTAAAACAGCGATTACTTACTTAAAAGATATTTTAAATATCGACTTCAACTATTTAACAGCTGAAAGTTTAAAAACATTCTCATTAGGTGATAAAACATTTGAATTTATCCCAGCACCATTCTTACACTGGCCTGATTCAATGTATACTTACATGAGTTCAGATAATATCTTATTTACATGCGATTCATTTGGATCTCATTACAGCCCTAAATACGGAATCAAATTATCTGAGGTTCCTGAAAGTGAAGAAGAAGCTTATCAAGATGCACTTCTTTATTACTATACAGCAATCTTCTCACCATTTAAGCCATATGTTATTAAAGCAATTAACAAAATTAACGATTTAAATTTAGATATTGTTTGTCCAGGTCATGGGCCAGTATTAGACACACGTATTGATGAAATTATCGAAACTTATCGTAATTGGTCAACACCGGCTCCTAAAGAAGAACCTAAAAAAGTTGTGATGCCTTATGTATCAGCTTATGGATATACAGAAGAATTAGCTCAAGCTATTACAAAAGGAATTCATGAAGTGGATTCAAGCATTCAAGTCATTCCTTATAACTTAGATATTTTAAATTATCCACAAAAGAAAGATGAAGTTTTAGCACACTTTGCAGATGCTGATGGAATCTTACTTGGAACATGTACAATTAACGGAGATGCTCTTCCAATTATTTGGGATTTAGCTATTAACTTAAATCCAATCGTTCATGGTGGAAAAATCGTTTCTGCCTTTGGTTCATACGGATGGAGCGGTGAAGGTGTGGATAACATCATGGATCGTTTACATCAATTACGTATGAAAGTCATTGATGGATTTAAAATTAAATTCCGTGCTTCAGCTAGTGAAACTCAAGCTGCTATTGATTTCGGTAAATTATTTGCCAATAGTATCTTAACTGGAAAAGTTCCAGCACGTAAGAAAGATACAGGTGCTGCTTTAACAGCTGAAGAATTAAATCCAAGTGGAAAAGTTGTTTTATGGCGTTGCATTATCTGTGGTGAAGTTTACCCAGGTGTTTTACCACCAGAAGTTTGTCCAGCATGTGGAGTTGGATCTGACTTATTTGAAATCTATGAAGAAGAAATCGTCAACTTCAAATCAACGACAGATGAAAAGTTCGTAATTGTTGGTGGTGGTGTTGCTGCGGTTACTGCTGCTAATGCAATTCGTACTCGTAACGAAGTTGCTTCAATTACAATGATTAGTGCAGAATCAAGCTATCCATACTACCGTCCAGCTTTATCAGATTTAATTGTGAAAGATGTATCAGCTGAAGAATTCAACTTAAACCCTGAAAATTGGTATACTGAGAATAATATTAACGTGCAATTAAACACAACAGTCACAGCGTTAAACACTAATGAAAAAGTTTTAACCCTTGAAGATGGTAGTCAAGTAGCTTATGATAAATTAATTTTAGCAACAGGAACATCAAACTTTATTCCACCAATTAAAGGTGCAGATTCAGAAGGTGTATTCTCTGTTAAATACAACACAGATTCATTAGCATTACGTAACTATGCAGCAGGTAAACAAAAAGCTGTCATTATTGGTGGTGGCGTTTTAGGATTAGAAGCGGCTGATGCCTTACAAGAATTAGGATTAAACGTAACTGTTTTAGAAGTAGCTGATCGATTAATGCCTCGTCAATTAGATGAAGATGCTTCATCATTTATCAACAACGTTTTAGTTGCAAGAAATATTGACGTTCGCACAGGTATTAATGTTGAAGAAATCGTAGCGACAGATGAAAAAGTAACTGGTGTTAAAGTTTCAGGTGAAACTATTGAAGCTGATGTTGTTGTTATTAGTGCAGGTGTTCGTGCTAATACGCAATTAGCACAAGCTGCAAATATTGAAGTTAACCGTGGAATTGTTGTTAACGCTCAAATGCAAACATCAGTATCAGATATTTATGCTTGTGGTGATGTAGCTGAATTTGAAGGAGTTTCAACTAACCTTTGGGCACCAGCTATTGAACAAGGAAAAGTAGCTGGAATCAATGCAGTTGGAGATCAAGCAGAATTCGCTAATAAAGTAGAACCATTATCATTAATCGCCTTCGATACAGAAGTATTTGCGATGGGGTCATATCCAACAGAAAATATTGAAGATTACCAAGTATTATTAGATTCTAATGCTAAAACAGGTTTATTCAAAAAATTATACTTCAAAGATAATCAGTTAGTATATGGTGTCTTATTCAAAGATATTTCAAAAGCAAGTGTTTTATTAACAGGTGTTCGTAACGGTGACGATTACGCAACAGTCGTTTCAAAATTATATCGCTAATGAAAAAAGATGGTCATTTTAGACCATCTTTTTTTTAGTTATAATATTTAGATAAAATATGAGTTAATGTGAATGAATTTTTAAATAATCCTAGTTCTTGTTGGCAGTTTAAATACGCTTTAATCGAAGAAACAAGATAAGGTTGATACTCTTTTTTAACGCTCTCTTCTAATAGTTGAGATTGTAGTAACGATTCAAATCCTTCTTTACTCCAACTTCCTGGCAGTTCACCAAATTCTTTGTACATAAATAACACTGAATAAATCCAAATATCTTTTAATGCTGCCTTCTCCGTCAAACTTAACCTTTGACCTAAGTCGGTTTCAATCATGACTTCGTAAGATTGCTCTGCTGCTTCTATTAATTGTAATAAAACTTGTTCTTCCCCCTCTAATTGCCCTGTTTGACTTTCTATAAACGAATGCATAAACTTCTCCGCTTCTAAAGTTGGTCCTACGTGACATTCAATCTCTGCTTTTTCACAAAAGTCACTAATTAGATTAAAGAATCGTTCATCTGAGACAATAATTTCTCGTGGTCTAAAGTTTAGTTGAGTGAGTAGCAAATTGGCTAAGCGATTACTAATTTGTTCTAACTCTTCCTTTGTTGATTTATAAAGTTCACCTGAGTAAACTTCTCCAGTACTATGATCAACAAATGTTGTCAGTAGCGGGAACATCTCACGATTCATTGTTTCATCCCACAGTGGTTTATTTAAATAAAACTGATGCCCTTCAATGATATCCATCTTTTTAGGTAACTTTTTAATACGATGAGCTTTTAGATCATTCAGATAAATGAACAGCTCTTCTTCACTCAGCAAATCATCTTTATCAATATATTCAACTTCCCATCGTTCATTACGATAACTTGACATCAAGTAACAATCGTCAGAGTAATCTAGCTTTCCTTGATCAACTTGTATTAAAACTTGTCGTAATTGTGTTAAATACGTCGTTAACAAAATAATATCTGCCTTTGCTTCAAGTAACCATGGTCTTGAACCAGGAAATAATCGTCTAATTACAGGCCAATGACTTTTACCTCTAAAGCTCATCCCAACTGATCGAATGTGCTCATAATCTTCGACAAACAATTCATCTTTACTACCATAAACAATTTTGAATCCGTCTTGATTCAACATCGATTTAATATAATCCATATCATCTAAATCTTCAAAATCAAAATTTAAAGATTCTAAATAAGCAGCTATCCCATGTTGTCCAATTAAGATAGACAAGCTTAGTGTCCCATCTAATCGATCCTCTTCGATGATACAATAACCTAACACATTTGTTACTGGATCTTTAATAATTACGATATCTTCACTGCTATAAAACTCCCATGGATTTAATTTTCTTAAATCTTTACAAGCTCCATATAGATTTGTCCATAACTCTAAATTATTTGCGTCCATGTTTGTTCTCCTTCTCACATCTTTCCTTTATTATAGTTTTTTCACCCCAAATTTAACATCTATATACATTAAAAAATATAAAAAGTCATCCTAGGACGACTTTTTATATTTTTTAAATTAATGATTCATATAAAGCGACGATATCTTCATAGCTAGCTTCTTTTGGATTTCCTGGCGCGCAGGCATCAGCAACTGCTGATTCTGCTAAAAATGGAATATCTTCACGTTTCACAATTTCTTTCAAATCAGATGGAATTCCAATATCTGTTGATAACTTTCTAACGGCATCAACTGCTGCTTGTCGGTATTGTGCTTGGGTCATAGAATCAACACCGTCAACTCCCATCGCGCGAGCAATTTCTTTATACTTATCCCCAGTTGCATCTGCGTTATATGCCATAACAGTCGGTAATAAAATCGCATTAGCGACTCCATGTGGTGTATCATAAACAGCACCTAAAGCATGTGCCATCGAGTGAACAATTCCAAGACCAACGTTTGAAAATCCCATTCCAGCAATATATTGCCCTAACGCCATTCCTTCGCGTCCATCTGCTTCATTGGCTACAGCTTTACGTAATGACTGAGCAATTAATTCGATCGCTTTTAAATGAAACATATCTGTCATACACCATGCAGCTTTTGTAATATACCCTTCAATGGCGTGCGTTAAAGCATCCATTCCAGTTGCTGCTGTTAAACTTGCAGGCATCGATGCCATCATATCTGGATCCACTACCGCAATCACAGGAATATCATGGGTATCTACACAAACAAATTTACGTTTTTTCTCTATATCAGTAATCACATAATTAATCGTGACTTCAGCTGCTGTTCCCGCTGTTGTTGGAACCGCGATAATTGGAACAGACGGATTTTTAGTCGGTGCTACTCCTTCTAAACTACGAACATCTGAAAACTCTGGATTATTAATAATAATTCCAATAGCTTTTGCCGTATCCATCGAAGATCCTCCACCGATAGCAATAATATAATCAGCCCCCGAAGCTTGATAGGAACTTACCCCTGTTTGTACATTTTCAATGGTCGGATTCGCTTTAATATTCGAATATACTTCATAATTTAATCCTGCTTCATCTAATAATGATGTCACTTTCGCTGATACTCCAAACTTTACTAAATCTGGATCCGTACAAATAAAAGCTTTTTTAAATCCGCGACGGGTTGCTTCATCAACAATGTGCCCAATCGCTCCTGATCCATGATAAGATGTTTCATTTAACACAATACGATTTGCCATACTTTCGTCTCCTTTATTGTCTCAAATCTCATACATCACTATCCTATGCGGTTATATTCGTAATTATAAAAGGGAATCGATTAAAGTAATAAAAGGTGAATAATCTTCTCAAAAAAGTCTATACATAATAACCAAAGTATCCCTTGATGATAACGTAGCACTTTATCTTTTAATTATGAACTGATTTAATCACTTTAGCAGGAATTCCCGCTACAAAGACATAATCAGAAACATCTCTCGTAACACCAGCTGCCGCTGCTACCATCGCATTCTCTCCAATCGTGATCCCTGGCATAACCGAGGCTCCAGCTCCTATCCATGCATTTTTCTTAATGACAATGGGCGTTGAAATCGTTGAATGTCTCTTTGAAGGGTCAAGTGGATGATTAATCGTAATTAAATTCACTTTAGGTCCAATTAAAACATCATCTTCTAGTACAATTCCACCACGGTCCATAAACGTACAACAATGGTTAATAAAAACATTTTTCCCGACTTTAATATTTCGACCAAAATCTGCATAAAAAGGCGGTCTTAAACGAAATGTCTCATGTACCTCTACCCCAGTCAGTTTCGAAAATAAGTCTCGTACTTCTTGTTCTTCATGATAAGCTGTATTTAATTTA
>JAUMTV010000132.1 GCA_030531025.1 Turicibacter sp. | reverse complement strand
GTCACCTGGCGATTATCGAAGATAATCTAATCCTCAACTGCTAGGGAATGGTAACCATTTTAAGAGTTTACACACTTTATCTTACAACCTCGTATCATAAGTAAATGAGGTTTAAAAAATAGAATGTCAAATTTGAATTAAATATCTTCTACCATTATTTCAATTTTAACGCAATACTGATCTTCGTCTTTAGTTGAAAGTTCATTTAGAGGATATTCTTCATAGGCATTACTACAAATACGTAAATTATTTTCTTTGATAAATTCATGAAACTTTTCGTAAAGAGCATCAGATTTTCCATAAGCGCATCTACCATAGTAAACAGCATACTTTCCTGCAGGTTTATATGAGTTATGGTCATTTAACGTTTTAAAATAGTATTGGATGGCATATAAGGTGGATTCAGATTCAATGTCTTCTTTACTAATAATAGCCCCCAGAGGATAACCTATATCAATTCCATTTTCAGAAGCATAATTGTAAAAGGCTATAGAAGAATCCTCTGGGTATCTGCCTAAATTCTCTTTAGAAATGATAGGCCCTAAAAAGATTGGCTCTTTATTTTTATATTCAATATAGATACTATTCTCCTTATATTTCATAGCTTCCTCAGCCATATCTAGGTAAAGTTGCATCACTTCTAAGATGCGTTTAAGTTTTTTTATTTCAGTTAATATATGTTTTTTCTGAGAACTAAATAAAGCAAACATTTCTTCAGGAGTACGCATATCTATATATCTTCTTATTTCTTCAATTCCAATTCCGATTTCTCTTAGAGAAATAATTAAATATGCTGTAGTTAATTGACTTCTAGTATAGTAGCGATAGCCATTTTCACCACGAAATTCTGGCGATAATAATCCAATTTGATCATAATATCTTAAATTTTCACGTTTAATACCAGTTAATAAAGAAAATTTATTAATTTGCATATGAGAATTATCTTTCATAAAGCCCTCCAAAATTTTCAAAAAAGTATTGACCTTAAAGTTACTTTAACCTTTATAATACCATTGAAAATAATTATTTGCAAAAATGCATATTTAATGGAGGTAACCGATGAAGTATTTAAAACTGTTCCTAAAAGAAAGGAAAGGTAAAGTAGTCATAACACTAATTATGCTTTTAGGGCAAGTGGTGGGGACATTACTAATCCCATTTTTAATAGCAGGAATTATCGACAATGGAATTTTAAATGGTGATATAAATGAAATTCTTCGTATAGGAATGCAAATGTTGTTAGTGCTTTCTATAACTACAGTAGCAGCTGTACTAGGGAGTTATTATTCTTCTGATCTTGCAGCGGCTTTAGGTTATGAAATGAGAGATAAAGTTTTTCGTAAAAGTCAGGAATTATCTATTCATGAATTTGATAGTATAGGTATTTCCTCTCTGATCACTCGCACAACTTCAGATATTTCCAATCTACAACAGATTTTTGGGCTTGTACTTCAGCTTATAGTTCCAGCGCCACTTATTATCGGTGTATCTATTGTTATGACAGCTAAAATTAGTCTAACCTTAGCATCAATACTTATTATATCTATTGTTATCTTTTTAGCATTTGCAGGATTAATGCTTAGGAAATCAACATTTATTTCTAAAAGAGTTCAACATAAGTTAGATCGTATTAATCAGGTCATTAGAGAGTCTATTACTGGAATTAGAGTTATTCGTGCCTTTGGAAATGAGGAATACGAGGAAGGGAGAGCTAAAAAGGCATTTAAAGAATATGCTACAGATATGATAAAGCTAAATAAGTTATTTGCAATACTTAATCCAACTATATGGCTAATTGTAGGATTATCTATGGCTATTATTGTTTGGCTTGGAGGAGTCTTTTCCATGAATGGAACAATGGAGATAGGCCAAATTACGGCAGTTATTGAATACTTAATTATCACTAGTAGTTATTTAATATTTGCAACAACTACAAGCGTTACCCTTCCTAAAATGATTTCTTGTCTTAATCGTATAGAGGAAGTTTTAGAGATTAATCCAAAAATTCAAGATTTAGGTATAGAAAAAGAATATATTAATGGGATTCATCCGGTGATTGAATTTGAAAATGTATCTTTTTATTATCCTGGAGCTGAGGAAGCTATTATTGAGGATTTATCCTTTACTTGTAATGAAGGAGAGACGATTGCAATTATAGGTAGCACAGGTTCAGGTAAAAGCACTATTGCTAATCTTATTTTAAGATTACATGAGATAGATCATGGGGAAATTCGTATTAATGGAATTAATATAAGAAACTTTTCGCAAAAAGAACTAAGAAATAAAGTAGGTTATGTTCCCCAAAAAGCATTATTATTTAGTGGAACAATAGAAGATAACTTAAGAATGGGGAATAAAGAAGCTAGTATGGAAGAAATAAGAAGAGCACTTAATATTTCTCAGGCAGAAGCTTTTATAGATAAGTTACCTATGAAATTGGAATCTTCAGTAGCTCAAAGGGGTTCTAATTTTTCAGGTGGACAAAAGCAACGTCTATCTATTGCGAGAGCTCTTGTTAGGAAAGTTCCACTTTATATTTTCGATGATAGTTTTTCTGCTTTAGATTTAAAAACAGATGCAGCTCTTCGCAAATCTCTTAAAGAAAATATGCCAGATACAACTAAGATTATAATTGCACAGAGAGTAAGTACGATTATGGATGCAGACAAAATACTTGTATTAGACGAAGGAAAACTAGTTGGTATTGGGAAACACGAGGAGTTAATGAAAAGTTGTTCGGTCTATCAAGCAATTGCTAAAAGCCAGATTAATATTAAGAAGGATTGATTTTATGAAGAAAGATAAAAAAAGAGATATGATAGAGTTAAGCGAAGATGTTCCTAAAAATACAAAGAAAACCATTAAAAGATTGCTAATTCGATTGAGGGATCAAAAGGTTAAACTAATAATCTTAGTTATTTCTGCGTTGCTTGGAAGTATAGCTTATGCAATTATGCCATTAATAGTAGGTCGTGCAATAAATAATTTGGTTAACGAAATTCAAAATATTGATGGATCTGTTAGCATAATATCAGTGATGGCAACAGCACTAACTATTCCAGTTTTATTGTTAATATTAGTTACAATTATTAATAGTTTACTTTCTTATATTCAGCAGTATATTGTAGCTAGCATTGGTGAAAACTTAACCTACTCACTACGTAAAGATATAAGTGTTAAAATAAATAAATTACCTCTTAAATACTTTGATACGCATACGACAGGAGAGGTTATGAGTAGGGTAACTACGGATCTCGAAAAAGTATCACAAGTCATGCAGGTTGGATTTATGCAATTTATATCCTCTTGCTTTACCATAATAATCACAGTTCTTGCAATGCTCATCTTAAGTCCGAAGTTATCATTATTAATCTTTGTATTTTTAGGAATTAGTGCTGTTGCTACTCACTATGTAGCAAATTTAAGTCAACGTTATTATGCAAATAATTTCGCCGCTATGGGCGATTTAAGCGGAAGAGTAGAAGAAATTTATTCAGGAAATCTTGTTATTAAGGTCTTTAATAAACAAGAAGATGTGATCAAGGAAGTTATTGAGCTTAATAAAAAGCAATTTGAAGCAAATAGGAGAGCCCAATTTGTTGACTTTGCTATATATCCAACTATCAGGTTTTTAAATCAATTAGGGTTTATAGTAACTGCTATCGCAGGTGGGATAATGACTATCAATGGACAAATTTCTTTAGGTGGAATACAAGCATTTTTACAATATGTAAATCAAGTTTCTGAGCCGATTACTCAAGCTTCTTATGTTATTATGTCTCTTCAATCTGCTATTGCTGGCGCTGAGAGAGTTTTTGAATTATTAGATGAAGAAGTTGAGGATAATAAATTTAATGAATATCGATTTAGTGAAAATATTATAAGTGAAGGTAGCGTTAATTTTAAAAATGTATACTTTGGATATACTGAGGAGAAATCTTTAATTAAGGATTTAAACCTTGAAGTAAATCCAAATGAAATGGTAGCAATAGTTGGACCAACAGGCGGAGGAAAGACCACATTAATTAATTTAATTATGCGCTTCTATGAGTTACAGAGTGGAGTTATTTCGATAGATGGAGTTAATATTACTGATATTCCTAGAAATATACTTCGAAGACAAATTGGTATGGTGCTTCAAGATACATGGTTATTTGAAGGTACAATAGCTGAAAATATTGCTTATGGTAAGATGGATGCTACACGAGAGGAAATTATAGCCGCAGCTAAGGCAGCTTGTTGTGATCATTTTATTTGTACACTTCCAGAAGGATATGATACTGTAATCTCTAGTGAATCATCTACTATATCTCAAGGACAGATGCAACTTTTAACCATTGCTCGTGCAATGCTAACTAATCCTACAATTATGATATTAGATGAAGCTACTTCAAGTGTAGATACAAGAACAGAAGTAGAAATTCAAAAAGCTCTAACAAGACTTATGAAAGATAAGACAAGTTTTATTATAGCTCATAGATTATCAACTATCCAAAATGCAGATATGATTTTGGTTGTAAGAGATGGTGAGATAGTGGAGAGAGGAAATCATGAGAGCCTTCTAGAACAAAATGGGTTCTATGCTTCACTTTACTACAGTCAATTTGAGGTAGCAAAATAAATGAGAGCTCTATTATAAATATTAAAAATGAATCAGTTTGATTGAATGAAATGATGATAAAGTAATAATCTATTGTTGTAGCGGGAGCTGGTGTGTTTCTAACCAATCGTTAATAATATTGTTATTCATATTGTCGTCTCTCCAATTCTGTTATTTGCCACCATCTTGCCACCAATATAAAAAATGGTGTGGTGGCATGTATAAGGAACAATATAAAATATAATGTTTATAGTAAAACTCTTAAAATGTAATAGTATCAATGTTTCCAGGTCATTTAAGGAGAATTATAAATACATCGAAAAATATGTGTTTTACACGAAAGGAATGTATTAACCTTTTTTGAAAAATAGGTGATTAATCACCACTTTGTCACCATCACTTGCTTTTGGTGTTAACTTTATTATTAAAGGGTTCCATGTGTTGGGCCTCTAAAACGTAAAACCACCCATGAAAAAAATGGGTGGTTTTATTTATGTGAGAATATAATCTTTTTTTGATTCAGTGATGACTTCTGAATCTGAAAAGCTATAACCTTGTAACAAATTCATGTGAGAAAATAATTGGAATAGATAAAGGTCACTCATGAGTTCCGTTCTGGAATGTTTTCCATTCGTTTCGATAAGTTGAATGGTTGCTGTTGGATCTTCGTCATAATTCGTTTCAACATGAGCAATTAGTTCAATAGATGGGGCTGGGTGTTGGCTCATATATCGGATCATACGCTCAATTTCTGCAACCGTTTGTTGAAGATTTAATTGCTTCAGTGTGACTAAAGTATTAGGATTCAGAACTTCACCATATTCAAGTTCATAAATCAGGCGTCCAAGTTCGTGTACTACAAAGAAGAGGTAATAGATATCAACTTCATTTCCACAAAAGTCAATAGAGCCATTATGACGTTTATATGTAATATAAAAGTCTTTCGTCATATGAAAATCCCCCCTTTTATTTACGTTTTATCTATAGTTTATTCAAGAGGAGAGGATAATTTGACGAATTACAGTCATTATTATTTGAAAGATTCAAAAAAATAGGGAGATATATTATTATTATTTTCATTATAAAAAGAGCAGTAAATCGTCTCTGGAATTTGTCCGTTTAAAGGATAAACTTTAATGAAATATAAATCTTGCGATAAGTCTTCAAGATAAGTTTGATCATTAACTGTTAGTTTTAGTGTGTGTGCTTGTAAATCTTCATTCATTCCCCAAATCAGTAAGAACTCTGATGTTTGATAAGTTTGACATCTGTTAACATGTGCTCCTTTTGGTGTGGAGATAATCTTAGATAGATTGTACCGCCAAAATAAGAGAGTATTTGGTTCATACAAGGCAACATCTAATTGATTTGTAGCTAAGTCATGAAATAAAATAAATTCAGTATCTTCTAGATGGATTTGATCAATGAGGTTAATGTCATGCTGTAAGTAAGATCTTAAATGGTAGTCAATCGATGTTGAAGTTGTAGTGGTGAAATAGATTGCAAGAATATCTAAAATAAGAACAATAAGTAGGCCGATTATCAGTTGCCGCTTAATATAGTTAATCATAGCTCCTCCCAAATTTGATAGCGTTGATAAACTATATGCGAGTTACAATGACTTTATTTTAAAGATTTATCCGATATATCATATGAAAGCGTGGTATAATAAGTAAAATAATTTCGGTTTTGAAGGAGAGGGTGAAATGAGTTTAATATTAGCAATTGATCAGGGGACAACGAGTACCAGAGCAATCCTTTTTAATAAAAAGGGCGAAATTATTGAAAAAGCTCAACAAGAAATTACTTGTTTATATCCAAAACCAGGATGGGTTGAACAAGATGCAAATGAAATTTGGATTTCAACATTGTCTGTTTTAAATAGTGTTTTGTTATCTCCAAAGGTTGATATTAATCAAATTAAAGGGATTGGAATTACAAATCAGCGTGAAACAACAATTTTATGGGACAAACGAACAGGACGTCCGTTATATAATGCCATTGTATGGCAATCAAGGCAGACTGAATCAATTTGTGAAAATTGGAAAGAACAAGGATTTGAAGAGATTGTTAAGGAGAAGACAGGATTACTTATTGACCCTTATTTTTCTGCGTCAAAAATCCGCTTTTTACTTGATCATGTTCCAAGAATTCAAGAAAAAGTAGCGAATGGAGATGTCCTTTTCGGAACCGTTGATAGTTATTTAGTTTGGAAATTATCTGGAGGAAAAACTCATATTACAGATGTGACAAATGCCTCACGTACGTTACTATTTAATATTCATACACAAACATGGGATGAAGAATTATTAAATTTATTTAATATCCCAAAAACGATACTACCTGAAGTGCGACAAACATCAGAAATATATACATATACAATGGATTATATGACTGGTATCCCGCTGCCGGTTGCTTCTGTTTGTGGTGATCAACAAGCGGCACTTTTTGGTCAAGTCTGTTTTCATAAAGGTGATGTGAAAAATACGTATGGAACAGGCTGTTTTGTCTTAATGAATACGGGAAAACAACCGGTCATTTCAAATCACGGATTATTAACGACAGTGGCTTGGAAGATTGATCATCAGATTTATTATGCATTAGAAGGAAGTGTATTTGTTGCTGGAAGTGCCATTCAATGGTTACGTGATGGACTTCGTATGATTAAAGAGGCGAGTGATTCAGAAAGCTATGCAACACGTGTCAAAGATTGTGGTGGAGTTTATGTAGTACCTGCTTTTGTTGGACTTGGGACACCATATTGGGATAGTGAAGTTCGCGGAGGAGTCTTTGGTTTAACACGTGGAAGTAGTAAAGAGCACTTTATTCGCGCAACACTTGAAGCGATTGCCTATCAAAGTAAAGATGTTATTAAGGCAATGGAAGAAGATTTAGGTCATCCCATTAATCGCCTAAAAGTAGATGGGGGAGCATCTAAAAACCAATTTTTAATGCAATTTCAAAGTGATATTTTAGGGGTTGATGTATTTGTTCCGACCATCACAGAAACAACAGCTTTAGGCGCTGCTTATTTAGCGGGATTGGCAACAGGGGTTTATGAGAATATTGATGAAATTTCAATGTATTGGCAAGCTAATCAAAAGTATCAAGCCGTCATGACAGAAGAAGAAAGACAAAAGTTGTATGAAGGATGGAAAAAAGCCATTATGGCTGTTCGACTTTTTCAGTAAGAGATAGAGATGAGGTTAAGACATGAACTTATATTTTAGAATAGGATAAAAAGTTTTGAAAAACATAAAATGACAGTGTCTTTACATGATCTTACATCTTAAAAGCTATAGTATATAAGTCCAGATAAATTTTCTTCATAGAAAATTTTTAAGCCCTAGTAGCGGAGGAGTAGATTTCTTTTAGAAATCTCTAGGTGACCATCCCCCAGTAAAGGAGGATTGTTCGCCATGCTCACTGCTGTGGACCCCATTCCCTAGCAGTGGAGTAAACATGCTTCGCATGCTAGGTGACCCCTTCCCTACCAGCGGAGGATACATTTACTTCGTAAATGGTAGGTGACCCCTGGACTATAGGGTGTCTTTATAAATAAAGGATATCAGTATTTTTGTTCGCCACCTTAGATGTAGAATACTTATCTGTTTATATATAGATGCATTT
>JAUMTV010000131.1 GCA_030531025.1 Turicibacter sp. | reverse complement strand
CATGCCGCATAAATTCTCTTTTTATTAATTGTCTACTTGACAGGTACTACTCCACACTTCTGTTGAAGTGACTCTTTTTTATAAAACTAGAAACTAAATTTGAATATTACATATTTAGTTGAAGAAGTACATAAAATAAGTTTACAAAGAGAAGAAGGTGGGGAGAAAATGAAAGATTCAATAATGACATTAAGTGATATTGAAGAAAAAGATGTGATAAATGTAGTGACTGGTGAACGGATCGGATTTGTTTCGAGTTTAAGGATTGATACGAACTCAGGTCAAATTATCGCAATAACCGTTCAACCCTCGATGAGATTTGTTAGTTTTTTCTCAAAAGATGAAGCTTCTGTTGTTGTACCATGGAATCAAATTTTAAAGATTGGAGAAGATGTAATCATTGTTAATGTTGCCCAAAGGTTAAATGAATATTAAGAGGGGTATTTAGCTGGGGGAATATAAAAAGAATTTCCATTCAATATGAAATATGGTATAATTTATAGTATCATGCAGTAATATTATAAGTTGATAGGTGTGTAATATGAATATTCGAAAAAACGTCGATTTGGTTCGACAAAACATCCAATCTTTAGTTGTCAATTCAGAAGCTGTAAACATAGTTGCTGCAACAAAATATGCAAATGCAAATCAAATTCTGGAGCTCTTTGAAAGTGGAATTACGATGATGGGAGAGAATAGAGTAGACGCTTTATTAGAAAAAAAAGCGCAGCTATCTTTACCTATTGAGTGGCATTTCATTGGGACATTACAATCGCGTAAAGTGAAAGATGTTATTAATGAGATTAAATGTCTTCATTCACTAGATCGTTTATCACTTGCAACAGAAATCCAAAAATACCGTCAGGAACCATTACCATGCTTCATTCAGGTAAATGTAAGCAAAGAAGAAAGTAAACATGGACTTAGTATTGAAGAAGTTATCCCTTTTATCGAAGCATTGAAACAGTATCCAGTGATTCAAGTTATTGGCTTAATGACAATGGCGCCACATACGAATGATGAAGGTGTCATTCGAGATTGCTTTAAAAAGCTAAAGCAACTACAAGTAAGTATTTCAGAGTGTCATCTTGAGGTAAATTGTTCGATGTTATCGATGGGAATGAGCAACGATTATATGATTGCTATTGAAGAGGGAGCAACACATATTAGATTAGGTTCAGTTCTATTCCAAGACTAGGGTATATCTAACAGAGAAAGACTAATAATTATAGGAGGAGAAGAAGATGAGTTTTAAAGATAAGCTGAAAACAATGATGGGAATAGATGAAGAGGAATATGAGATGGATGATTTTGAAGAAGAGTTCGAAGAGCCAGAGGTAGTAAAACCAATGCCTTCAAAACCGGATTTAACGGTTGTGTCAAATCCAACAAATTCATCAAATCAATCAACAAATAAAGGAAAGAGTACTGTGATGCAAATGAATACAGAATCAAATAAATTAAAATTAGATAGCAATTTAAATAAAGTTATTATTCGCGAACCAAATGAATACTCAGATGCACAAGATATTGCAGATTGCTTAAAAGAAAACTATCCTGTTTTTATCAACTTACAACGCTTAGAAAAATCACAAGCAAAACGTGTTGTTGATTTCTTAAGTGGAACAATTTATGCTATTGATGGTGATATTAAACGTGTAGGAACAAACTTATTTTTATGTACACCAAAAACTGTTGAAACAGAAGGCCAAGTGACAATGAATGAAGTACAACCAGAAATAGAGGAGTAACAATAATGGTACAAATCATCTTATTATTTAGGGCGATCTTAGGTATCTATCAAACGCTGATTGTCGTTTATGTTTTAATGAGCTGGATTCCAGAAAGCCGTTCAACACAATTAGGACGCACAATCGGTGGGCTTGTTGAACCATACTTATCAATTTTCAGACGAATTATTCCTCCTATTGGAATGATTGATATTTCACCACTGATTGCTTTTATCGTGCTAAATTTAGCCATGCAAGGATTAATTAACATTTTATAATGAGACTTGAACTTGAACATTTTAGCAAACATGAACATGAGTTTGTCACGAAAGTTAATGATTGGATACAGCAAGTTTACAATCACTACAAAATAAAGAGGACAAAGTTTTTAACACCACGTGAACAACAGATTGTTCAAATACTTATAAATGAATATAACGATATTAATGTCCAATTTATAGGAGGGTTTAAAGATGCCGAGCGAAAGCGAGCCATCATTATCCCTTCTTATTTATCTGATAGTACATTTAATCAAACTGTGGTCGGATATGAAGTCGTGTATCCTGTTCGACATGTCACATTGGAACATCGACAAATTCTAGGATCGTTAACAGCATTAAATATTGATCGGGCTTTGATAGGAGATATTTTAGTTTTAGAGTCTGGAAAAATCTTTATCGCTATATGTGAGGAGTTTTCAAGTTTTATTGTTCAACATTTTACTAAAGTAGGTCGCCATAACATTAAGTTAGTTGAAACAGAGATTAATGATTTACAACGTATTGAACAATATCAAACAGATGAATACATTGTGAGTTCGATGCGATTAGATGTTGTAGTCGCGAACTTAATGAAAGCTTCTCGTTCACAAGTCTTTGAATATATTAAGCAAGGAAATGTTCACTTAAATTTTAAGCTTGAACAAAACCATTCTTATCAATGTCAATTAGGCGATGTGATTTCAATTAAGCGATATGGTCGTTACAAGTTGCTAGACCAAAAATCAACGACTAAGAGTGGAAGAGTTGTAGTTATCATCGGGAAAACAGTGTAGTTAGGGGGGAAGACATGACGCCAGCAGAAATGTTAAAGACTCAGATGAAAAAGTCTTGGGGAAAATTTTCAGATGATGAGCTTTATCGTGTCTTTTGTTTATTAATTGAACAAATAGAAGCCTTAGAGAAGCAAAATAAATCATTAAAGAAAGAAGTTCAAGCCATGCAAGAAAGTTCTGAATCCCATTTGAAATCAGAACTTGAACAAATTGAATTATTAAAAACGTATGCTAAACGTGATGCGATAAAAATTATTCAAGAAACTGAGAAGATTTCTAAGTTGATGATTGAGCAGGCTATTTGCGACGTAGAGAAAATCATGGAAGAAACAGCACTGTTTGAACAACAGCAACTACAAATCAAAGATGAATTAATCGATTTTTTAAACTCTAAAGTTGACGATATTCGAAATTGTTTTGGAAAAAGTTAAAAAGCTATTGATTTTTATGACAGAATTCATTAAAATGATAGACAAATATAGTAAATATTAGCGAAGAGTGGACCATGCTATATTATCAACTTTTTCTAAGCGAGTCGGTGACGGTGTGAGACCGATAAAAAGAATAGTATAGAATCAACCAGGAGCTTTCATGTGATCAAAAGCATGACGTATACTATGCGATAAATAGTTTGAGGCAGTAGCTTTTATCTTTCTACTGTGAATTAAGGTGGTACCACGGAACTTTTCGTCCTTATGTGATGAAAAGTTCTTTTTTATTTTCGCAAACTATATGAATACTAACAAGGAGTGATCGTACGATGGAATTAAAAGAAACATTATTAATGCCTAAGACAGATTTCCCAATGCGCGGAAACCTTCCAAATCGTGAACCACAAATCGAACAAAAATGGTATGATGAAAATGTCTACCAACGTGTGTTAGATAAAAATAAAGATAAAACACCTTTCGTTTTACATGATGGACCACCATATGCAAATGGTAATATTCATATGGGACATGCTTTAAATAAAATCTTAAAAGATTTTGTTGTTCGTTATAAAAATATGAACGGATTCTATTCACCTTATATTCCAGGTTGGGATACACACGGTTTACCAATCGAGCAAGCTTTAACGAATAATAAAAAAGTGAATCGAAAAGAAAAAACAACGGCTGAATTCCGTGAGTTATGTAAACAATATGCATTAGAGCAAGTAGAAGGACAAAAAGAACAATTTAAACGTTTAGGAGTATTAGGTGATTGGGATAATCCATATATCACGTTACAAAAAGAATTTGAAGCTGAACAAATTAAAGTGTTTGGGAAAATGGTTAAAGATGGTTTAATCTACAAAGGATTAAAACCAATTTATTGGTCACCATCGTCAGAGACAGCTTTAGCAGAAGCAGAAATCGAATATCATGATAAAAAATCACCATCTATCTATGTGGCGTTCAAAGTACAAGATGGAAAAGGAATTTTATCAGGTGATGAAGAGTTTGTTATTTGGACAACAACACCTTGGACGATTCCAGCTAACTTAGCGATCTGTGTAAATGCTGATTTAGAATATGCAACAGTTGCCGTTAATGGACGTAAATTCATTGTTGCAAATGAATTAGTTAAGCAGTTAGCAGAAGAGTTTGGATGGGAAACTTATGAAGTTGTGGCGACACATAAAGGATCTGAGTTTGAGTACATGACAGCTAAACATCCAATCTTCGATCGTGAGTCATTATTAATTTTAGGAGATCACGTAACACTTGATGCAGGGACTGGATTAGTACATACAGCACCTGGACACGGGGAAGATGACTTCAATGCTGGGCGCAAATATAACTTAGAAGTTTTATGTCCAGTAGATCACCGTGGATATATGACAAAAGAAGCATTAGAATTTGAAGGGTTATATTATGAAGATGCTAATAAAGCAGTAGGACAAAAGTTAGAAGAGAATGGTGCCTTACTTGGATTAAAATTTATCACGCATTCATATCCACATGACTGGCGTACAAAAAAACCAATCATCTTCCGTGCAACAGAACAATGGTTTGCATCAATTGAAGCATTAAAAGGTCAAATGATGGAACAAATCAAAGAAGTAAATTGGTTACCAGCTTGGGGAGAAGTGCGCTTAGGAAACATGATTAAAGATCGTGCAGACTGGTGTATTTCACGTCAACGTGTATGGGGAGTTCCAATCCCAGTATTCTATGCAGAAGATGGAGAAGCCATTTTAGATGAAGCGGTTATTAACCATATAGCAGAGTTATTCCGTGAAAAAGGATCAAATATTTGGTTCGAATTAGATGCAGAACAATTATTACCAGCAGGATTCACTCATCCAGGAAGTCCGAATGGAAAATTCCGTAAAGAAATGGATATTATGGACGTATGGTTTGATTCAGGATCATCACACCACGGTGTATTAGTTGAACGTGGATTACCATATCCAGCAGATTTATATTTAGAAGGATCTGACCAATATCGTGGATGGTTCAACTCTTCATTATCAACAGGAGTTGCGATGACAGGGCGTGCACCATATAAAACAGTCGTAAGTCACGGATTCGTTTTAGATGGACAAGGACGTAAAATGTCTAAATCAATTGGTAATGTTGTGGATCCATTAAAATTAATCAAAATTTACGGGGCAGATATTGTTCGTTTATGGGTTGCTTCAGTTGATTATCAAGCCGATGTTCGTATTTCAGAAGATTTAATTAAACAAGTTTCTGAAAGCTATCGTAAAATGCGTAATACATTCCGTTTCTTATTAGGAAACTTACATGACTTCAATCCAGCGACAGATTTAATCGCTTATGAAGATTTAAATGAAGCTGATCAATTTATGATGATTCGCTTAAATGAATTGACAGCTGAATTAAAACAAGCATATGAAGAGTATCGCTTTGATGATGTATTTAAGTCAGTTAACAATTATATCTCAAATGATTTAAGTGCCTTCTACTTAGATTTCACAAAAGATATTTTATATATTGATGCGGCTGATAGTAAAGCACGTCGTTCAATTCAGACGGTATTATATCATCATGTCTCAGACATGGTTCGCTTATTAGCGCCGGTGATTCCTCATACAGCGGATGAAGTTTATTCATACATTCCAGGAAGCACAGAAGTTTCAGTATATTTAACAGATATGCCTGAAGTAAAAACTTATGCAAATGCTAAAGAAATAAGTGAAAAATGGAATAAATTATTATCGCTTCGTCATGATGTATTAAAAGCGTTAGAAGAAGCTCGTAATGAAAAAGTAATTGGTAAATCATTAACAGCATCATTACACTTATATCCAAATGCAGAAACAAAAGAATTATTAGAATCTTTAAATGCAGATTTAAAACAAATCTTTATCGTTTCTGAATTAGTGATTGAAGAAGGAGCAGCTCCAGAAAATGCATTACAATTTGATGGATTAGCTGTTTTAGTTAAAGCAGCTGAGGGATATACTTGTGATCGTTGCTGGTTAGTTGTCTCTGATGTTAATGAACAAGGAATTTGTCCACGTTGTTCAGACGTAGTTAATGGATAATTTCATTATATTAAAAGACAATAGCTTAAATGCTATTGTCTTTTTTTGTTATTAGGGTAATAATGTGAGGCGTTCAATCTGAAGTTCTGATTACTTGATGTGTAATTCCTAGATTCAGGACAGAGGCAGGAGGACTAGAACAGGGTTAATTTATAGTTTTATTAAAGATTAAAACATCATCTAACGGTGTTTAGTTGAATTGATATAGCTATTTAATTGAATTTTTAACCAAATTTTGTAAAATAACGCTCGTTATTATTGTGTCATGTATACGACTATGTTAGAGTAAGGATTATATAGGATGAAGTTATTGAGCGTCGATTTAAAAAGTTAAATTGAGGCGGTCAGAAAATGAATACAAGTGTTAGCTACCTTAAGTTTAATTGAATCAGAAGATTGGTATGGATATGAAGTTGTTTAACGAAGGATAACACGTCTAGACGTTATAGAAAGTATTCATTATTCATAGAGAATGATGAAACATAAATGAAAGAATGACTAAAAGGACTAAAGTAAAGATATAAAAAAGACAAAGTAAGGACCACAACATTTAGGTAAAGTAACTGAAGAATGGATGGCGTTAGTTAAAAAAGTTAATGGTGTTTTAGAAAAAGTAAAGTAACAGGGGTGAAAATCAAAAATGGCTAGAAGCCTTGAAAAGAGAATTGTGTCAGATTCCACCTGAAGTGTGTGAAAGAATTATTGAGAATTATCGAAAACAAATATCTAAGATGTTGGCAGAAGAAAAGTCAGAAGAAGAAATTTTACAAAGGTTAGGATCACCAAAGCTTGTTGCTAAAGAAGTCAAGCAAGTACTTGGCTATGAATTCAAAAAACTGGTTTGATTATGATGAAGGAGGGAAGCAAATGAGTCATAGATTTGAAAACAAAGAGGAATTCAAAAATCAACACAAGAACAGTTGCTTTATATGGTGTTGTTTTTTATCTATTTAATTGTCGCATTCATGATAGGATGGATAGGTGGCATCGTCATATTTATGATTTCATTTTTATTTGTCCAATTTACTTGGTCATTATTCTTTTTAATGGTTAGTCTTGGAATTTTATTAGTCAATGGGGGCCTTTTAATTTTTTATGTAATCTATTGTCTAGGGCGTTATTTGATTCATCAAATTAAATATTAAGAGGAGTCAACACGTGAAAAAATATTTGATTTATTCAACTCTTTTAGCCGTTATTCTTTTCATCGGAAGCCTACTTGCCATTGTTGTTTATGATTTAATAAAGATACCATATATCATGAATCAAGTCGTTCATAAAATTGAAGATGTCATTGATTTACAGTGGGAATCTGATTTTGAGTCTAACTTAACGTATGAGGATCAACTAGAAGGCAACTATATTCATGAAAGTCGATATAGTTATCATAAGGCAGAGTTATCCATAGAAGCTAATTTAGTTCATTCAGATATAACAGTTGAACCAACAGATGGAGCGGAGATTGAGATTTTTATTAAAACAAAATATCCAGAACGATATCGGATAGAATTTGAAGGTGATAAATTAGTTATTAATGAAAAGAAACAAAAGCGTCTCGGGTTATTTTCATTTAAAGGTGATAGTTAAGATCCCTACGACGTTCGTTCAGTTAGAGCTAGAAACAATCAATGGGGATGTGTTTGTTCAATCAGTGGGAATGGACTTGGTGGCAGCGTCAACCGTTAATCGAGATGTGAAAGTGAAGCAGTCTCAAGCATCTGAAGCCATGCTCTCGACGGTTAATGGTGAAATCCATGTCTCTCAAAGTGAACTGATCGAAGAGTTAGACACGGATGTCGTTAATGGAAATATCGTGATTGAGGAAGTAATTGCAACATCTACGATGAATAACATTGTCAATGGAGATATCGTTATTTCAAATTTATATGGAAAAGAAGTGAATGCCTCTGTAGTTAATGCAGATTTAAAGTGGAATGATGTCTATGTCACGTCCATTAGTATTAATCGACTTAATGGGAATATTAAGCTAGTCAATGAGGATCTGAATTATCAAATTAAATCTA
>JAUMTV010000130.1 GCA_030531025.1 Turicibacter sp. | reverse complement strand
ACCGCTAGTAGGGCTTAAATTTTCTATGAAGAAAATTTATCTGGACTTATATAGACGTTTTAGGGCAAAACGTGAGAGATTTAATTCAACCGATTGGAAAAAAAGAATCATTAAAAGAAGAAATTGAATTATTAGAACAACAGTTAAAGCCATTTGGCATAAAGTTAGAAACATTAGCGGATGAAGGACCTAAACATCAAGACACGAGAAAAAGAGCGATTAGCCTATCTCATCGTATTCAAAAGCACCAGTTCATTTTAATGAAGATGTATGAAAAGTTTCGTCTTCCGATTCGGATGGTTTCAACTGAATTTCACGTCACAGAAAAGTTTATTAAAAGAAGTAAGAAGTCTATCATAACAGTTGTTATTATTTTAGATAAAAATTATCAAACACTATTAGAGTGGATAGGTGGAGATTCTAATGATTTATAAAGGAATAGTGATGAGTATTACCCCAACCTATGTGGTCATTTCAACAAATGATCAAATGTTTTAAAAAATTAAAAAGCATGATGGATTAGAAGTAGGCCAAACCATTCTTTGTTTAGAAGAAGATTTAATTGTCCAAGAACGGAAAGTTCTTTCGTTTAAACCGAAGATTCATTTATTAGCAGTGAGTGTTCTAGCTGCTTGCTTAGCTTTATTTTTCATTCCTAAAACAGAAACATATGCTGTTTTATCCGTGGATATTAATCCGAGTTTTGAATTTAAATTAGATAAAAATCAAAAGATTATTGAAGTTGAAACCTTTAATCAAGATGCTAAAAATTTATCACTTGACGATTTAGTTGGAATTCCGTTAGAAGAAGGGTTAGTGAGTCTTAAAGACTTGCTAATTGAGGCAGATTATCCGCTAGATGAACAGTCAATGTTATACAGTTTAACGTTTATGAAGTCAGATAATTTAATTTATGAAAATCAGGTTAAAGAACAGTTGAAATCTATTCAAATTACCACTGATTTTGGCTATTTCAAAGTAACATATGAAGAATTAAAAGAAGCAAATCAAAGAAATATGAGTGCACCCCGTCTAAAAGCAGATGCGATGTTAGATCAAGTTAATATTGATCAACTGAGTGTTAATGAAATTATGAGATTATTTCAAGAAAATTGTCTGCAGTTTGATATGATGTGTCATGAAGGTCAAGAAGTTCAAATGAAAGCAGATTGTTTCCCATGATTTAAAGGAGGTCTTATTCAACTAAGGCCTCTTTTTATTATGAATGATACTAGTTCAAGTTTTCGAAAAATAACGAACTTTGTCGAAAAGAGGTGTTAACAACTTGAATAATTGTATAAAAATATTATAAAATAAAAATGTCATCATGAAAATCTAGCTTAAATGAGGATAAGTTAGAAGATGGAGTATCAAAATATAAATACGATCTTTCAAAAACTGTTCAATTAGGTGCAACAGATTCAGCAGATGCACAAGTCTCCCAACAAAAGACGATGATCATCGTTGGAGCTGCTGTAGCTATTATTGCTATCGGAATTGGAATTTTTACGTTCCAACGAAATAAAAAATAATACATTAAAAAAATCGATGCGACACCCATGTAGTGTTTCATCGATTTTTTATTAAGTAATAGAACATTTAAAAACGTTTATTTTTCCATTGTTTTTCTCTATAATAAATAAAGTGATTTATAAAACATTGTAGGTTATTAATATGATAAAAGGAGGCTAGTGATGGAGTCACGTATCAGTGGAGCAACTCAGTTAATTGGGTTAATTGCTACACCTATTCGACATAGTATTTCACCTCAAATGCATAATGCTGCATTTTTAAAACTTGGTCTGGATTATGCTTATTTAGCTTTTGAAATCGAACCTAATCAATTAGAAGCGACGATTAAAGGATTTAAAGCGATGGGGGTGAGAGGATTTAATGTCTCTATGCCTTATAAAACAGCAATTATTGACTATTTGGATGAATTATCTCCCGCTGCTAAGTTATGTCAATCTGTCAATACAGTGGTGAATGAAAATGGGAGATTGATTGGTTATATGACAGATGGAAGTGGTTTAATTCGTTCTTTCATGGATCAAGGTTATGATATTTACGGAAAAAAAATCACAGTTATTGGATGTGGTGGTGCAGGAAAAGCAATTCTTATTCAAGCCGCATTAGATGGAGCAGCTGAATTAGCAGTCTTTAATCGCTCAGTTGATCGAGGGGGAGAAATTGTTAACTTAATCAATGAGCAGAGTGATTGTCACGCAACATTTTACGAATTAAGCGATGAAGCATCGTTACAAAAGCAGCTAGCCAATAGTGATTTTTTAATTAATGCAACTAGCGTTGGAATGGCTGATTTAGAAGGACAATCAATTATTAAAGATCCATCGATTCTACCCTCTCATTTAGTCGTTTGTGATATCATCTATAACCCAAGAAAGACGAGATTATTAGCACAAGCAGAGGCTAGAGGATGCCAAATTATGAATGGTGTTGGGATGATTATTTATCAAGGGGCAGAAGCTTTTAAGTTATGGACAGGTGAAGAGATGCCGATAGATGAAGTAAAAGCTGTTTTAGGTCTATATTAATTCACATAATGAAAAGTTCAAAAACTGTTATTTTGTCCTATTGATGTTATTTAAAAAAATGAGGTCTTAGTTAGATAAGACCTCATTTTTTTGTTCATGAATTGATAGTTTTTCAGTTTCAGTATAGTACATTGATTCATCTAAGCAGCCTTCTGATTTAGCAACGACAACTGCTGTTGCAGCATCCCCGACAACATTTAGTGATGTCGATACCATTTCAATTGGTCGGTTAATTGCTAAAATTAGTGAATAAGTTAAAATAGCTATTTCATTTGCGTATCCCATTCCAGTTAAAATCGTAAATAAAATAACAGTACCTGAACCTGGAGCAGCAGGTGTTCCAACTGATGAAATTAAAGCTAATACTGAAATCATGATGATACTTCCGAGTGTCACTTGATATCCTGCACTAGAAGCAATAAAGATAGCAGCAATGGTTTGATAAATTGCAGTTCCATTCATATTGATAGTCATGCCTAAAGGTAAGATAAACGAAGCTAATTCTTCAGATACCCCAAGTTCTTTTGTCACCGTTTGTTGATTCATCGGTAATGTTGATGCCGATGAATTCATAGAGAAAGCAAATAAAGCAACTTTTGCAATCTTTTTTATAAAATGAATAGGATTTAAACGAGTGAATAAATAGATATAGATAGCATAGCCAAAGATTAAAAATGGAAGATTGACTAAAAAGACAGTGCCCATATAAGCAAGTGCAGGTTTTAAATGCTCGATTCCATAAATTGCGAATGTACGTGTAATGAGTACAAAAACAGCTAGTGGACCAAACTTAGTGATTAAAAAAGTTAAAAACACAGTAATGATTTGATCTATTTCTTCTAATAGCTTTTTAAAAACTTTAATTTCATCACCTAAATGATTAAAGCATAATCCAGTAACAACTGCTAAAAAGACAATCGCTAAAATGTTTTCATTACTTGATAAAACAGACGTAATATTGTTTGGAACAGCATCTAAAATGATCAGTAAAGGGTTATTTCCAGTACTTCCTGATTGAGTCGTGATAACGTTTATAGATGTAGAAGTGAACCACCCTAAATGATTAGCCATTAGTCCAACAGAACCCGCACAAATCAGTGCGGCAATTGATGTAAATAAAAATCCTAAAATAGTTTTAGAGGCGATTCGACCTAACTTCTTTGTATCTGAAATACGACACATGGCTAAAGCAATCGAAGTAAAAACCATTGGAATAATGATGAGTTGCATAGAATTTAAAAATAATTGTCCAATGATATAAAATAGGCCGAAGGCATCGCTCCCTGACTCCGTACTAATATCCTCAAATAAAAGTTGATGAATAACATTCCAAGTTCCTTCTTGGTTAGCTAAAATTAACTTTTCTCGTAAAAATAAAAATCCAAGCCCAGTAATTAACCCCAGTGCTAAAGCAGCTGTCATTTTGATAGCCAAATGATGAGTTTTTTTAGTGTACTTTTTTGTTCTCATATTCTTTCTCCTCATTCTAATTGATGTTTCTACATTGAAGTAATATCATTTTCATGCCCTCTAAATACGCCCATTTGTCACTCAATCCAGTTTAAGGTAATAGTTTGTGAAAAAAAATGTATTTAGATAGTTACTTACTATACCTGTACATTTTCAAGATGTCAACAGGTAAAACAGCAACGAGAAAGCTGATTATTTAGTTAAATTTATTCAAAATTAGCCTCCTTTTTTCTATAATATAGGAGAATACTCAATTAATTTTTTGTAAAAAAATTAAAATAGCGCATTTTTTTGTGAATAAATGATTAATCTATAGATTTTTTCTATCAATAAACACGAAAATGTCTACTAGATTAATTAAATAATCGGTTTTATAATGAAATTATTAACAAAGTCAATTTGAGGAGTGAAGGAAAATGGAACCACGTATCACAGGTCATACAGAATTAATTGGGTTAATCGCAACACCTATTCGTCATAGTAGTTCACCTAAAATGCACAATGCGGCATTTGCAAAGTTAGGATTAGATTATGCTTATTTAGCATTTGAAGTGGGTAATGAGCAATTAGAAGATACGATCAAAGGATTCCGTGCAATGAATGTTCGCGGATGTAATGTTTCAATGCCAAATAAAACTGTCGTTCATAAATACTTAGATAAATTATCACCAGCTGCAGAACTTTGTGGTGCTGTTAATACGATTGTAAATGATAATGGGGTTTTAACAGGGCATATTACAGATGGTGTTGGATTCATGACATCTGTTGCAGATGCAGGATTTGATCCAATTGGTAAGAAAGTAACAATTGTTGGTTGTGGTGGTGCTGGAACAGCGATTCAAATTCAAGCAGCATTAGATGGAGTGGCTGAATTAGCTATTTTTAATATTCAAGATGCTTGTTTTGAACGTGCGAAACAAACTGTTAAAGATATTAATGAAAAAACAAATTGTAAAGCGACATTATACGATTTAGCAGATACAGAAGAATTACGTAAACAAATCGCAGATAGTTACATGTTAATTAATGCAACAGGGGTGGGAATGAAGCCTTTAGAAGGTCAAACTTATATTAAAGATGCTTCAATGTTACGTCCTGAGTTAATCGTTTGTGATGTTGTGTACAGTCCAGCTAAAACGGCCTTATTAGAGTTGGCTGAAAGTGTTGGATGCCAAACGTTAAACGGATTAGGAATGATGTTATTCCAAGGAGCTGCTGCTTTTAAATTATGGACAGGGCATGAGATGCCAATCGATCACATTAAAGAAGTTCTAAACTTAAAATAAGATAAGAGGAGACGAATACAATGAAAATCTTAGTGTTAAATGGTCCAAACTTAAACATGGTTGGAATTCGCGAAAAAGGAATCTATGGAAGTCGTAACTATGCTGATATTGTAGAATATATCAAGGAAGAAGGAACAAAACGAGGACATGAAATTGAAGTTCTTCAAAGTAACTATGAAGGACAAATCATTGAGTGGTTCCAAAAAGCATACTTTGAAAAATATGATGGGGTTATCATTAATCCAGGGGCACACACTCATTATAGCTATGCGATTCATGATGCGATTAAAGCAGCTGCAGGTGTTCCAACAGTTGAGGTTCATATTTCAAATGTTCATGCTCGTGAAGAATTCCGTCATAAATCAGTCACAGCTCCAGCGTGTATTGGACAATTATGTGGATTTGGTGAATTTGGATATATTCTAGCAATCCAAGCTTTAGAAGATTATAAAGCAAAACAAAATGCTTAATTAAATTAAACTCTCACTAGTTAATCATATCCTTCTCAAATAAAAGACTTAGTGACTTTTATCGCTAAGTCTTTTTATTATTTCAAAAAAAGTAAGCGCTTAAATAATAATTATAATTTTAAATGCATATACTGTATTGAGTCATTCAATTATCTTTTAAAGAGGGAAGTGCACAATATGAAAAAAAGATGGTTTGTTATCACCTTGATGCTAATTATGAGTGGATATTTGATTTCATGTTCACAAACAGCAGATGATCAAAATAATAATCAGCCAAACACACACGAGTCGACTCATCGTGAGCCGTGGAGTTTGATCTATTAATCGGGGGGATTCATTGTGCAAGAGATAGAAAGGATAGAGTTGAGGCAGTATATTAAAAATGGCTTTATTAGGAGTGGACTAAGTTACTTTGGCTATGGCATCTTTTTAAGTCTCATTACAGCTCTACTTGGGTATGGTGCTTATTTAATTCATCAAAAGAACTCAATGTTTCATTTAATAAATTACGATAGAATAGAAGAATACTTACTTATTTTTGGAGTAAGTATTCTTATGATTATTAGTGTTTCGATTTTTATTAGTGGAATTAAATCATTTCGTCGGTTAGATCAATTTATGTTAACAAAAGATGTGAAGTTAGTGACAGCTCATCAAACTGAGACAAGTCTTTCGATTGGATTAGCACTTCATTACTTAAATGATGAAGAACTTATTTATGAGAATCGGCATTTAATTATGACGAGTCAACATGTGATTATTCTTGAAGGAGAAGCATGTATTCAACCAAGACATTTATTAAAGGCAGCGTATATTAATTTTCATGATTTAGAGCAAAATCAATCAATGCATTTAAAACACTTAAAAACATTAACGCTTGTATTTGAGGATCATGAAATTAAAAAAGTGAAGTGTCATTATATTGAAGAAGCAAAAGATCTTTTGAATGCATTAAAAGAACAAGGAATCAAGGTATATCATGGGATTGATTCTTATGAAAGGGGGAATCAATAATTAAAAAGCTTTATCTATGATGGATAAGGCTTTTTTTATTTGGTAAAAGGTAAAAATTGGTATATAATAAAGTTAAGAGGTGGTAAAGTTGTATCAATTAACAGGGCGCATTAGATTTAGCGAAATTGGAGAAGACGGTTATTTAACGGTTCATCATTTAATTAATTATTTTCAAGATTGTAGTACTTTTCATTTAGAAGATATTGGACTTGGTGCAGAGTACTTTATGAACCAAGACTTAGCTTTTTATATGTTATCATGGCAAATTGAAATTAATCGTATGCCGGTTCTAGGTGAGAAGATTAAAGTAGGAACGTTAATTCATGGTTGTAAAGGAATGTTTGGTTATCGAAATTATCTTTTATTTGATGAAGATGATCAAGTCCTTGCTTATGCTAACTTATGTGGTTGCTTCCTTAACCCTAAGACGGGAAGTTTTGTGAAATTAACTGAAGAAGAGTTAGAAAAATATCCAATCGAAGAAAAATGGGACATGGAGTACTTACAAAGAAAGATAAAAACGCCAAACAATCCAACTTACTTAGAACCAATCGCGATTCATCAATATCAAATTGATACAAATGGACATGTCAATAATAGTCAATATGTTGCGTTAGCAACTGAATACTTACCAAAAGGGACGAGTGTTAAACAAGTTCGAGTGGATTATAAAAAAGCTGCTAAATTAGGGGATGTCTTAACTCCTGCTATCGCAATAGATGATGAATATTATTATGTAACTTTATGTGGCGAAGACTTAACACCATATGTTGTTGTCGCTTTTAAAGTTTAAAGAAAGGAACCATGAAAAGATGGTTCTTTTTTTGTTATAATGTGTCATTTTTTTAATCTTTAGTTCATACACTGTAATATCAAATCATTTAAAGGTGATGAGTCGACAGCTTAAGGTGTGAATTGGGGTAGGGAGATGAGATGAATGACGATAGTTGAGGATGGATGGATGACAGACGAAGGAGCTATCTCATTAATTAATGCCACAAATGAGATGCTTGATTATTGTGAACTTTGTGAAAGTAAAGGAAATGAGTTTATAAAAATAGCGAATTGTATTTTAAGTCGTCAAGAATATTATGACTTTTTAGATTTATATAAACGTTTTGATAATAACTATGGAATTTTAGAAAGTTTAATTTCACAATTAACCTATCCAGCAACGATCTTACAAGCTGTTTCTGTATCAGCAGTCATTAAAGAAATTCAGCGAAATATTGATGAACTAGTGGAGATGATGGAGTTATCAAATGTTCGCATTGAAAGTGAACAGATTAATGTTCATATGGCACATTTAATTGAACGATTAGTTGATTTTATGGACTTCGATGCGATTGATTACGATGATTTAACAGAGGCTATGACACATACGTTTATTATTTTAAGTGTGTTAGATATTTTTGATGAAGGATATAAGCAAGCTTATTATCCAATGAATGTTTTACATATTAAGTCGTTTGATACGAAGCTTGAAGCTTATACGTATGCACTAGAGCATGGAATCAGTAAAGATTTTATTTTAAATCGATTTGGACGTCCCTTATAACTATAAGGAGCTGCCTTTTTATATGAGTCAATGTCATCCGTTAGTAAATGAAAGGTTTAATCATGCATATATATA
>JAUMTV010000004.1 GCA_030531025.1 Turicibacter sp. | reverse complement strand
ACCGCTAGTAGGGCTTAAATTTTCTATGAAGAAAATTTATCTGGACTTATATATCATTTCCAATTTGTCAATCACTCTTAACAATCCATAAAAAAGGACTATCTACTTTGAGATAGTCCTTTTTATATATTAACTATTAAGCTTTTGTTCCTTTAGCACCTTTTGTTCCTCCACCCTGTAATGCAAGAACGTTAGACTCAAATGAGAATGTTAAGCTTTCGCGTTCACGTTGACGTTTTAACGCTAACTCAACAAGGCTTGTCATTAATTCAGTGAAGTTTCGGTCTGTTTTTTCCCATAAGTAGAACGATAATGATCCTGGGATTGTGTTAATTTCATTAACATAAACATTATTGTCTTCAGCATTAATTAAGAAGTCAATACGGGCAACCCCTGCACTTCCTAATACGCGGAATGTTTGTAAAGCAAGATCTTGAACATATTTCGTTCCTTCTTCTGTTAAGCGGGCTGGAATAATACGATTTGTACTTGCCATCCCTTGTGATTTAGTTCCAGAAGCTTTAGCTCCTTTAGAACCTCCTCCACCTTCATACTTATCACGGAAGCTCAAGAACTCATCTGATCCCATAACTTCTTCTAAAACTGATGCTTTTGCACTTGAGAAGTCTCCAATAACTGAGCAGTTTACTTCCACTAACTGAGTAACCATTTCTTCAACAATAAATTTATTATCGTAGCTAATAGCTTCTGTGATTCCTTCTTCTAATGATGCACGATCTGTAGCTTTAGAAATCCCAACACTTGATCCTAAACTTGCAGGCTTAATCATCACAGGATAAGTTAATTGCTCTTCAATCGCATCTAAACAAGCTTCTTGATTTGCATACCAATCTGATGAATAATACCAAACATATTTTGTAATTGGTAATCCAGAGTCACGTAAAATGTTTTTCATAAACACTTTATCTTGACCAACTGCTGCTGCAGCCACTTCACACCCTGAATAAGGAATTCCATTTAACTCAAAGAACCCTTGTAGCGCTCCATCTTCACCATTTGTTCCGTGAATAACTGGAATCGCAACATCAATTGTATTAATGACGTTGCTTCCAAACTTTTTAGCTGGATAACGCTCAATTTGGATTTTACCGTTGTTAGGAATGATGACAATGCGTTGACATTTTTTTAGTAACGCATCTAAATTTTTATATTCTTTGACATCTAATAATGCTTCACCTGTGTACCATTCACGTTTTTTAGATAAATAAACTGGTACGACATCGTATTTCGTTTTATCGATGGCATGCATTGCCTGATTAGCAGAAATAATTGAAATTTCGTGCTCTACAGACTCACCACCAAAAAATACACCAACTTTTAACTTCATGAGGAAGCCCCCTTTAATCTAAGTTTAGTATCCTTCTTCAAGTATACCTTATCTGAACGTAAAAACATATGTTTATTTTATCAAGAAATAACCCTCATAAGAAACATTTTTTGTGTCAATTACTCAAAATATGTCTCTAAATTTTTTCGATAAACCTCATACGCCTTTTGAATCTCTTCAATTGAATTTTTACGAGAAAGTGTCGGTAAGGATGAAATATTGAACCATCCAATATTCTCAGTTTCGTGATTACATTTTGGCTCTCCTGCTACGACATTCCCCAGGAAATATAGACAATACACATCGTATAATGACCTTTTAATATAATTTCTTCTGTCGAAAACTGCTAATAACTTCGTACAATCGATTACATATCCTGATTCTTCAAACGTTTCTTTAATTGCTGTCTCTTTAGGAGAGCAATCAATGTCACACCAGCCTCCTGGTAAAGACCAAAGACCACTATCTTTTTCTTTAACTAGTAACAATTGATCATCTTTAATGACCATTGAGCGCACAGCGGGTTGCGGCGTTGGATAAATAAAATCTTTATACAAATCACATGTATTTAGCGGTAACGATGTATAGTCATGTAGCATCTTTACACTTATCTCTTTTAATTCTTTATAATTATCAACCGCATATGGATCTGTTGAAAATGATAAGCCGATTTGTGCAATTGATTGAACCTTTTTAATAAACTCTAAAACTTGATCATCCATCCCGCTTCCCTACTTTCTATAAAAATTTATCCTTCACCTACATCAACTATTCAGCGAATAACTCAGGTAAATCATTTTCGATTAAAACAAATGCTCCTGGTTCTACGACTTCATACATCACTTTAAAAGCCTCTGTTAAGTTTTCAGCAACTGTCATTTGATCTTCTGGGAATCCAACTTCTTTTAATCCCTCTTGAATGGGTTCAGTTTGTTTTTTACCAACTAAAATGACATAATCACATGTATCTTTCATATAAGTTCCAAATGCTTTATTCAACTCAAATTGAGCTGTTCCTAAATCAACCATTCCCGGTGTTAAGACAATACGTTTTCCATTCATTTGCCCTAACACTTCAAGTGCCATTTTCGATCCGACTGGATTTGAGTTGAAAGCATCATCAATAATCGTAAAGTTCCCATTACGGCGTAATTCTAAACGATGAGTGACTGGTTTCATCTTACGAACAGCAACTTGCATCTTTTCAACAGGAATTCCTAATTCATTTCCTAATGCAATACTTGCCACTGTATTATAAATATTGTGACGTCCTAATAATTTCGTTTGAAATTGATGGACACTTCCATCACGGAATGTGACATTAAATGTTGTTCCTTTTTCACTCACCATAATATCACTTGCTCGATAGTCTGCCTCACGTTCAATTCCATAAGTGTAGACCGTACATTTTCCAGAAAACTTGTTCTCATAATAGTCACGAATATTTTCATCATCAATGTTAATGAATCCAATTCCGTCCTCTGGTAAGTATTCAATTAATTCAAACTTTGTTTGTTTAACATTATCAATCGATTTAAATGTTTCTAAATGTTGTGGCCCCACTGACGTTAAAACTCCATACTTAGGATATGCAATTTCACATAACTCGTTAATTTCTCCGACTTTATAAGCACCCATTTCCGCAATAAATTTACTGTGGATTGGTTTTAAATAATTACGAATCGTAATGGTAATTCCCATTGGTGTGTTATAACTTTCAGGTGTCATTAACGTATTAAATTGCTCTGATAAAATCGCATTTAATGCATGTTTTGTACTTGTTTTTCCATAGCTTCCTGTAACTCCAATCACATCTAATGATGGTGATTCTTTAATAATACGACGAGCATCATTAATGAAGCCTAAACGAATACTATTTTCCATCGGTTTATTTAACTGATTCGCAAGTAACATTAATAAATAAGCAAATAAATTAAATGTTAATAACCAACCAGTAATTTGTGAAAGTAACATGATACCGCTCGCTTTTAAGAATAACGAACCTAAACCAGCGATTAATAACATTAAAATTGATCCTGTTGCAATAATACGCCAAACACGCGCTGTAATTTTTAATGGTTTCTTCGACTCTTTTGAAACCCCACTACTAATTTTAATCATTCCTAATCCTAATACACCAATCACGATTGTTCCAATACTTAAAACTGAAGATGGCATTGGGAATAAGAAACTAATCACTAGTAACGACCAGTAGGCAATAACTAACACTGATAACGGAACAGGCAATGCGACTAAACGGTGCCCTGCTATCCACGTTGTAAAACGATCATTCATATAATGACATTGTTGTAACATTTGAAGCGCATGAGCCATACGCCCCCATAATGTCCATAGTAAAACTAAACTTAAAACTCCTAATAAAATAGCCAAAACGATACCCATCTATTATTCACCTCTTTCTTTCTCTAAGAAGACATCAATCACACGTAAAAATTGCCCTAAGCAGTCTAAATAAGAATAATGTCCGGCTCCTGGGAAAACAACGAGTCCCGCTCCAGGAATCTTTTTCTCCATAATCTTGGCATCACTTAATGGCGTTGCATCATCTAAATCACCCCAGACAAGTAACGTCTCGGCTTGAATCGATGGCATTAAGTGTTGTAAATCTTCATTAACAACCTTACTCATAATTTGACGCATCATTGGTGAGGCATTTTTATAATCAGATGACCCAGCATTCTCCATCATTTTTTCTTTATAAGCACGTAACCCTGGTAAACTTAAAATCTTTTTACCTAACTTATAACTATAAACGCGCATATAATAATCTAATCCACGTTTTGGTTTGATTCCAGCGCTATCAATTAAAACTAACTTATTTAAGTCATTTTGACGACCGGCATAAATAATCCCAACACGTCCACCAAAAGAATGTCCGAAAATTGTTGGGCTTTTAATATCTAATTGTTTGACGAATTTTTCTACCATATCGGCATAGTCATAAACTGACCAAACCGTTTTTGGTTCTTCACTTTGTCCAAATCCAGGGAAATCTAGACTATAAACTTGAAAATTTTGTTTTAAATAATCAAATACTGGCTTAAATGCAGCAACACTTTGCCCCCATCCATGTAATAAAAGGATTGGATGCCCCTGCCCCTCTACCTCGTAATAAACATTTATATCATCTATCTTAATGAACATTGTTCACCATCTCCTAAACTATAGTCTTTACTATTATATGACAATCGTCCATAAAATTTAAGGGTCTATCAAAAAAAAACTAAGATTTACATTTATTAATACTTAATTACAAATAATGCCTTTCCGAAAACATACTTTTTTGTTGAATCTTATCTGATTTATTCTAAAATATAATACGCAATAAAAAAGGAAGAATGACATTTTTCTTCCTTTTAACTTATACTCTTATCATTAATTAATGAATTTTTAATCCCACTAACCCATTAATTGATAAATAAGCATTAATCTTTTATTCTTTACATTTGATTTCTATCATTATAAACTATGAAAAGGAAAATATTTCTATAAAATAATTTTATAGGGGGATTTATGAAAAAAATTAAACTTAAAAATTACAGTAATAATGATTCACTTATTCAATACTTAAATGAGCAATTAGCACTTGGGTGGATGCCAACTTCATTTAATAAACATTATCTTTATTTAGAAAAGAGTCCCGTTACCACAGGACAATTTTTTATTGACTATTCCGCCCCTACTCACGGATGGAATAACTCTGAATATATTCAATTTTATTTCAATTATGGCTTTAATCCTATCGCAAACTTTCAAAATAAATATCTTTTTTACACTGCTGATTCAATAGCTTCCTTTCCTAGCTGTTCAGAACAACTAAAGTGGAATGACTATTTTAAAAGTTCTAAGTTATATTCTATCATCAATTTTATTATTTTTATTATCTTTAGTTACTTATTTTGGGATGTATTTACGAGCAGTACCTACTTATTTCATTGGGTTTATGTAGGCGTTTTGATAACCTATTTCTTATTCGCTCTCATTGGACTTACCAACACGCTTCATAACACCTATTTATTGTTGAATTTTAAAAAAATGCAAGCCAAGTATAATACTTTTGAAAGCTACATAAAGTCTCGTTTAAGAATCAAACCGTCACTTGTAACTCAATTTCTCTTAGCCTATCTTATTCCTATCATTCCATGTCTCATTCTTCAATCCTATTATTCGACTCTTAACCTTCCCTTTTACACATCCCTATCCTTACCTTTAATATGTCTACTTTATCTTTACATATTTTTTAATGGAGATTTAAAATCACTAAAACAAAAAAAATACATCACATTTTCATCATTATTTATTTTAATGCTTATCTTACTTAATTATATACCAAAAGAGTCACATGAAACGCCTGTTTCAGATACGCTTCCGATTGTGACATATCATGAAGTAACTAAACAAGAAACATCAATTCCACTAAATAAAGAATCTGTGAATATAAAACCTCTTCCTTTTTTTCAACATTCAATCACCTATTATTCAGAGTCTGGAACTAGCGCTAGCGTTTATGGCTTTTATTACTATCAACTTTCAAAGACTCCTTTTTTAATTCCACTATACTATCGCCACCATCAAGAGAGGATTCTGGATATTAGTGATTTTAAAGAATACTATCCATCATATGATGAACTAGAAAATGTCTATATTTATGAAAAATTACCATTCCGTATCATTTTAATGGCTACCTATCAATCAAACTTTATTTATGCAGAGTTAACAGTACCTCAAAACTTAGATTATACAGTTTTCTTAAAGCGCATTTCCGAACATGTTTCAACCTTTGAGGTTGAGTAAAACAACAATTTTTATAAAGTTTAATATTAATAAGAAAGGCTTGAATTTGTTATGGAATTAAATTATAAAACTTCAACTTTTGATTTTATAGAGGCAAGCTTATTAGTTAACTGGAAGAACCCGATTCGGTATATTAGTGGAATTATCGTTTTACGTATATGTATCCCTATTTTTATAGTTATTTATAGCATTTATTTAATTGCTAACAGACCAACTTCTGAAAAATATTTAGAGATTTTCTTACTCTTATTATTTTTAGTAATTAGTCTTTTCTTACAAAAATATTTACTAAGGAAAAGTACAGAAAAATCAATTTTAAAACAAGTACTAACTCATCCCTATTTAATACAGGAAAAACAAATGATTCCTAGAGATAGAGGGGTCCGTATCATTTTTTCATCTAAAGAAATAGATATCGATGTTAAATACATACTAGAAAGAAATAATAAGTTCTATTTATATGCTGAAAAATATACAATTATCGGAATTACTCCAAAGAATCTATTTAAATCTGAGGAAGAAAAACAATTATTTTTAAAAACGGTTAATATACCAGTTAAACCTGTCAAAGATCAGTTATTATACTGGGGATTATGGTAAATTAACTACTCGATTCATTCAAACTCGAGTCTCTATTTGATGAATACTTAATAATAACTTTTAGATAAGAAGGAGAATGCGTAAAAATGGATATTTTATTTAAAAATCAAACGACATTAAATAAATCAGTTACTACCGAGACAAGCAAAGTACTAGTTAATCCATTGAGTCAATACGTCCTTTTACTTTTGACACTTTTGTACATCTGTCTCGCTATAGACCGTTATTTATTAAAAGATTATCCCTCGGTTTTAGTTTACTTGTTTTTTATACTTATTAGTTTAATTATCCGCTCCCAGCTTTATCGGATACATGGAACAAAAGATTACAAACAGCAAAGAGTTCTGTTTGGTGATGAAGATCCCACAATTAATATAACTGTGTTTGAAGATTATCTTGAACTAAGTGAAGATTTTTTAAAGGCGAATAAAAATAGTCTGCTGATAAGCAAAAATAATCTTGATGCGAGTATCCCTCATAATCGCATTACTTCGGTATACAAAACAAAGAACCTATTTGTGATAATTTACGGAAAACAATTTGCATTAGCAATTGAAAAAGCTAAATTTACTACAGGATCATATCAAGCATTTGAAGAGTTTCTTTTAATGAAAGGAATAAAAGTGAAACAAAAATAGTTCGAAATTTGAACATACGTATAAAACATGAGATCTAAGATTGGTATAGTTTCTCAAGCATAAACTATAAAGCGATTTTATTATTTTTTAATAATATCGCTTTTTTCATTTTGTCCGCTAGAAAAGTACTAATTTAATAATAAAAAAGTTACAACACCTTGTTATGAATTTTGTGTAGTAACTTCATTCTATAACAAAGATCTTATTTATGAGCTTCTTTTATGTGTCGCACTTAATATTACAATCTGTCAATAAAATTTTAGTTACTGCTGAATTTGAAGATAATTATAGACACTGATACTTGTCTATAAAAATTGATATATTTATAAGATGACTCTCATAGAGTCACCTTTTTAAAGCTTAATGACATTAATAATTATTATAGTAAAAAAACTATAGACTAGAGTTTTTTTACTATCTAATCTATAGATTATTATTTATCATTATTTTACGAATATCATATCGTTAAGTCGATATAATTTACTCACTATTCTCTTCTGATTCATCAATGGAGTTTAAAATAACAGTCAAAAATAACGTTTGCTCAACAGGTAAAACATTTGGATTATAAACGGTAATCTCATACGTTGTTGTAAAAAGCGAGAACTTTTTCTTTATCTTATAAAGTTTTTCACTATTCATATCTTCAATCACATACTCTGGAAAAATTTGAAACCATCGTTGCTTTGAAACGGCAATTTCATTAAACTCAGTATCATAAAAATGAAAGGTTTTTCCCCATCTAAAGAAGTCATGAATCACTTGTTTCCCAATAAAGCCGACCGTATCATCTGCTCCATTATAAACTTGTGCTAACCGGTTTAACCTGATATTCCAACGCTTAATTTGTTGTTCCGATCCATAAACATCCCCGTCTAAATCTTTCAGTACTAATCGTTCCCCAAAAATATTAAAGTAAAGTCCTTGAATTTCACCGACTTTTTCACCTTCAATATAAACGCGATAATTTTTATTGAATGAAAACCAACTCTTTTTCACGGTAATAGTTGAGGCTTCATTTAACTGAATTAACAAATCAGCAGGAGTATCACTACTTTCTGCTCGACAGTTTAAAACTGTTCCACAAACTAAAAGTATCATGATGAAAAAGTTAATCATCCATTTACGATTTAACTTCATAGCACCTCTCCTTATATTCAAATTACTTTTAGTATATACATTATCCAATAAAAATTGCCTCAAACTACATTGAGGCAATTTTCTTACGACGATCGTAACTATGATAAAAACTTGCTAGAATAATCAAACATGTGATGGCTGAAATTGAAAAACCAATCCCAACTCCTGGCGAACAATACATTAATTTAATCTCGTATTCGCCTCCTTTTGAAAGACCAACACCAATAAATCCATCATTTACTTCATAAATTGGTACTTCTTCTCCATTGGCGTAAGCTCGCCATCCAGAGTTATATGGAATAGAATAAGTAATCAGCGTCGCTGAAGAAGCTACATAATTATGCATAATTTTATTTTGTTCATATGTTACTTCTTGTGCACCTAGCGTTTGACGCATTTGAGCAGCTTCAAAATATTGAATTTCACCTGGCTCCTCAGGTAATAACGTCACATCAAACGGCTTTAAGCCATAAGTTTGGGCTAAACTGTCATCTTCTAAAATAATGCATTTTAAAAAGATATAGTGTTGCTGTGTTCGATTCAGCTTTTCAAACTCAGACTCTAATATATAATAAGGGCTACTAGTTCCAACGGGTATGAAGTAATTATTTTTATAAATCGTAATTCCTGCAATACGATCATAATATTGATACCCAGGAAGAGGTACTTCATAGTCCGGTGTGAAATAATACTTAGCCGATAGCGCCGTCGTTAACATATAATCTGTCGTTGAAATTGACAAACTCTTTTTAACATGCTCATCCAACATCCAAGAGACATCTTGTGACGATAACACAAGATAAGGATTCGCAATAGAAAATCCATTATAACCTTGATATAACGGTTCATTATACTGAATCTCATAACTGTTAATAATTCGATAAAACTCTGGATCAAGTGTTTGTAAGTAATCAACAATTGCATACGTCTTATTACTTATAGACTCTTCATCTGTCATATAATTCTTTACAAAAACTGACTGTTCATGATTCGTTGCAAAGTAAATATAGGACACTGCAATACATTCAATCATTAAAAAGACAAGGATACTCTTTTTACTTAATATTTGATCCTCTCTTGCCATTCGATTTAAAATAAATCGATACACTGTCACGATAAAAACCATCATTAAATATAACATGAAGTACGGTGATAATGAAACTAACTCATCAATAATATTTCTCCACGTTAAAGACGACATTTCACCATATTTCAGATGAAGTTCAAAGACGAAAACTAAACCTAGTACGATAAGTAATAGTGCCTTAAAACTAACAGTTGTTCGTCGTAATAACTCCGTATCAATTAATCTCACTTCATTTAAAACATAAGCTGTAGTTAAGGAATTGAATAAAATCAAAAAGATAGAAATCACATTTGTATTTAATAGAGCTAATGATGTTACGTTGACTAGTTCAAGTGATTGAGTGATAAACACTGTAAACAAAATTAGTACATATAAGAAGATGACGACTCTTCTTGCTTTTTTACTAATCAGCTTTATAAATTGAGGAATCATTAACACAACTAAAACCGATTGATAGAGTGATACTAAGTTCACATTCTCTGGAAAGACAATCGATCCTTTAAATGTCTCATGAAGCGGTGGAAATAGCCCTTTAAGACAAAGTGCTAGTAATGATGATAGTGTCATTCCCTCCTGCAACTCAATCGACATAGCATTTAGTGCCAGGACAAGCGGTAAAATAAAGATCATATTGATTCCAGCAATTAAAACAATCGAAACTAAAAACTTCTTAACATCATCAACAAAGATCTCCCGACTTTTCTCTCTTTCCATCTTCAAACGAATCAAGATATAGATGATTAAAAAAGGAAGAGATAAGGCAGTGAACGTAAAATGTGAGATGAGCATGATCGAATAAGTAGCGACAAAGTATCGCTTACGACCTGAAGATAAGAGCTTTTCGACGCCATAAAGGACAAGTGGGACAAAGAACAGTAGCTCAATCGTAACAAACTCACTTAGATTACTTAAATACCATCCATTATAAAGATATAATATACTCGCCACAATAATGGTATGAGCTTTAAACCACCGTGTCTCCCTCATATACAACGATAATGCCCAAGTTGCTAGTAGCGTTTTTAATAAAAGCAGCGGGAAGTATAATTTAGGTAACATACTACTTGAAAAAGGTAGCGTCAATAAAAAGAATGGATTAAAGACCGAATAAACATTTTGTGCTCCTAAAAAATTTCCACCTAAGAAGAAATTAAACGACCACATTGGTAACTGTTTTTGAAACAACAATTCATGAGCATTCGTATAAATAGATAAATAATTTTCAACATACTGCCCTGTAACTGAATAAATAAAATTACCTGAAAAGATAAAACCGAAAAAAACAATAATAAACATTAAGGCGACATAGCCAAATGCTTTTCGCACATATTCTGAAGCTGTCAACAAACATCCCACCTAACCACCATGAATTAGTTTCATTTTACCATAAAAACAAATACTGCTTACCAAAAAATAACTATAAAATTAAGACACATTACGAGCCATGCCCCTACTACATTTGATATACTAAAAACAGGTGATCATTATGGATAGATATAATATTATTACAGAGAAATTTCCTCGCGAAATTGTTCTTTTAAAAAGTCGCCCATGTGCCTATGGGAAATGTGCCTTTTGTGACTACATTGGCGATAACTCAACAAATGTTGAAGAAATGAATCAATTAAATAAAGAAGTCTTATCAAATGTAAAAGGTATTTACGATACTTTTGAAGTTATTAACTCAGGAAATATTTTTGATTTACCAAAAGAAACGTTAAATATGATTAAATCAAAAATTGATGAACATGAATTCAAAAAGCTATTTGCTGAAGCTCATTGGATTTATCGAAACCATCTAGACAAAATGCGTGAACGTCTAGATATTGATATTATGTTCAAAACAGGAGTTGAATCATTCGATTATGACTTCCGTGAAAAAGTTTTAAAAAAGGGAGCTCCTTTCCAAAGCGTTGAAGAGTTAAAAAAATACTTTGATTCAGCATGTATCATGGTTGGGATTCAAGGTCAAACGAAAGACATGATTAAACGTGATATTGATATCGTTCTTAATCAACTGGATCATGCCACAGTCAACGTTTACTGTGAAAACACAACAGCAATTAAACCTGACCCAAAACTAAAAGAATGGTTCTATGAAGAATATAAATGGTTAGACGATGTGAACCATTTAGAGGTTTTATGGAATAACACTGACTTTGGCGTTGGTGACTAAAAAAGCAAGAACTTGAAGTTCTTGCTTTTTTTCTATTCAAAATCCCATAGAAATATCTCAATTATAGACGAAACCTCATTCATTAAACACGATTCAATCGTCTCATTTAACTTATATTTTAAAATATTGATCAACTAAATCTTTCACTCTCAAACGTCATAATCCCTTGAAGTAACCATCTTTATTTAATTCCGTCTGTACACCCTACTTTATATCTGACTGTTTTTTTACTAAGTTTCACTAATGAATCCGACAAATTAATTTCTCTTTTTTTCGTCTGTATAGGCTAATGTATAGGTGAGATTACAAGAATCCGCTAATTCATTCGTTTTAATTTGATTTCCTCTGTCTCTTCATTCCAATAAATACTCAAACTTAATTCTTCATCATTTATTAACTCAAAAAACTCACTGTTAGATCTACTTGTGACAAGAAAAGATCCATTCGCTTGTAAGTCTTGCGGAAATGAACTAGAAGTCGTAAACGACTGCCCTTCTAGATAATACTCTAATGTTGGAAACTCCTCTAAAGACTCATGACCATATAAATATTGAATCATCAATGAATCATAAATTGTATCTCTGATAAGCGAAGACGTGTAAGTAGCCATCCATGACTCGCCATACCCAGTATAAATGATAATATTCTCTTTTTTAGAGCATCCCCCTAGCATAAAAAGTATAAAAGCTACAGCTATTAGTCTAAACATTTGTTTCATAAGTTCCTCCATCTAAACTTCTCTTCAAATAATTAAAATCAAATAAATCACGGCGAATCGTTACATAATCTTCAAAGCTAATATGAGCTTTTAAAATATCATTGACCTCACGTTCAGTATATAAACGTCCCGCTTCAAAGAACTTAAATAAATAATTTAAAACGACCTGTTTTTCACTTAGCTTTACCGGATATCGCTCAACTAAGCCTAGCTCATTTAAAAAGGCATCCTCTACATGATCCTTTCTTAAGTAGACCCCTCCTACAAAGTCATAAGCTTCTAATGATAGCCCATCGACCTCACAAACTAAATCCTTATTTTTATATTTCTGTTTTACTAAACGGATGACGGGTGCTAATAGTTCATCGTCATAAATAACTAACCATTTAATCACAACAACTTTTGTGATATCTAATACAATTATAGCATTTAAATCATCTTCGTGTACCTGTGCAAAAATGATATTTTTCCCTAAACAGGAACGAATGGATTGAAGTGTAGCCTCATACTCTCTTTCATCTTTAAACCAAGATTTTTGAATCTCCTCTGCTTTGATAAATTTCATTTACATTCCTCCACTAATTTATAGTAATAATTCTCTCCTATTACCTGATACCCTACCTTTTCATAAGTACGTTGTGGGATATTATCCTTTTGATCCACCATTAATGTGCAAAAATCATGTCCTTTAGATAAAAAGGTCTCACTTAATTTAGAAACAAGTGCTGAGGCATACCCCATGCCACGGTATTCTTTCAAAGTATAAACTCCACTAAAAGAAATACCTCTTCCTACATGAGCATCAATATGAATCATTGAAACTAGCTTAGAATGTGAATTCACCCAAAAATAGCATTCACCCGCTTCAATAAGCTGCTTCATTTTTCTCTTAAGCCGTGAATAATCTACTGAAGTATTTAAAACCTCTTTAGCAAAAAAATCATACATCTTAATAGCATCATGAAGTTGATTAATCGTTGCTTGAATTAAATGGCCATCTTGAAAAGAAAGCTCTACTTGCTCTTTAGTCATCATTACATTCATGACTCCTGATAATTCGAAATTTTTAGGATAGTATTTCATAAAGAGTCCTACTTCTTTTTGGCTGCCATTCAAACTATGAATTTTAACATCATTTTCTAATAAAAATTGACCTAGTCTAGCATAAGCTTTCTCACTACACCCCATATCATAAAGATAAAGATGGTATGGTTCATCATTATAAAAAATTAGCTTTTGCCCTTGATCTTCAGAAACCGACCCACATATTAATAAATCTGTTTGCTTTATGTCACAGGTCTCGCTAAGCATCTCAATAAACAATTGATTACAGCACGCCTCTCTTTCAATCAGAGATAAATACTTCTGACAGAATTCATCCTTTGTCTGACACATTAAAATTTTCATGTATCTCCCCCTCCCCTCTTTTTATAGGCTATTTTAACATAAAAAAGAATTAATCCCAATAAAAAAACCAGCTATAAAAGCTGGTTCATATCTTATAAATCCAATGGATTGACTCTCTTTAATAAATAAACGAATGGTGTATCTGAAATACTTAAAATCACTTTAAAGAAATATGTGACAAAGAAGATTTCAACAGCAACATCCATTTGCCATAATCCAAACAGCACAACAATCGCTGTAAAAATGAATGTATCTACAAATTGACTAATTAACGTACTTCCGTTATTTCGTAACCATAACCATTTATCTTCTGGGAATTTCTTTTTAATGAAGTGGAAGATAAACACGTCGATATTTTGAGAAACCATGAATGAAGTTAATCCTGCAATCGTAAACACTGGTAATGCTAAACTAAATAATCCTTCCATATGAGGTTGTGCCCAATCTGACTCATGTGGTGTAAACCATAATGAAAATTGTGTCACGATTAAGAAGGATAATTGCATGAAAAACCCGATAAATACAGCTGTCATCGCAGATTTTTTCCCATACTTCTCACTTAATAAGTCAGTTGCTAAGAAAATTCCACTAAACATCGTATTTCCAAGAGTCGTCGCAATTCCAAAGATCGTTGTTGTTTTAGCAACTTGAATATTAGCTGCAATGACGCTCATCGCAATATAGGCATATAAGCCCTTTCGACCAAATAATTTGTAGCTTAAGACAACTAAGCAAAAGTTAACAATAATAAATAATAATGCAATTAATTCATTTGTCATATTAATCACCCTTATCTTCTAATTTATAACAATAAAAAAACTCCTAAAAAAACAGGAGCAGATAAGATCATGATTAAACAAACGCATAACAAAATATACCTACGTTTGTTAAACTAGACCTCCTATTTTTGATAACGCTGGATTCTGCCAACAGCATGAGGATTTTATTCATGTTACAACAAGACATTATATCACGAATATCGTCGAAAAAATATATTATTTTTACTGATCATAAAATTTTCCATAAAAATAAAATTCTTTGCTCAGACTTATATTATAGATTCTTATAAATGGATATTCTATAATAATAGATAGATACTTTATTGTATAAAGAAAAGAGGGCAATATGACAGATAAAGAATTTCCAAACTTAAATGGCTACTATATTAACTTTCAATTATTAACACAAAAACTAAAAGAAATAGCGGCTGAAAAAGGGATGACTCAAAGTGAATTAGCAGCTGGTATTACACCGCGTGACCATTTAAACAAAATATTAAATGGAAAACGAAATCCAAGTTTAATCCTTCTTTATCAACTTTGTAATAAACTTCATGTCGATATTAAACTACTAATTGAGCAATGTTACTATAATAATTACGAACAAACTACTTACTACATTCATGAAATGAAAAAATGTACAACGGCTGGTGACTATGATCGATTAGAACAATTAGTAGAAGAATGTGCACCTTTAACAGATTTTCAATTTGGGATTGGAAAACAATTTTATATCTATCAAAAAGGAATTATTCTATTAAAAAAATACCGTAATCCTACTAAAGCATTAGAGCTTATTGAGGAATCATTAAGAACTTTTCTAATTACTGACGAAAATGGGAATGAATCATCACATATCTTTACCATTGAAGAAGTTGGAATTAATACCGATAAAGCCATCTGCTTATTTCAGCTAAATAGAAAAGAAGAGGCATTTGAACTCCTACTTTCAACAATTCATAATCGCCTTGCTAATTATGAAAATATCGAAACATACCATATCTTACGTGCCCATTTTTATTTAGCTCATTTTTACCTTCAAGACAATCAATACGACAAAAGTATTGAAATAGCCTCTAAAGGAATTAACCTTGCCCGTTGTAAATTTGTCTATATTTATTCAGGAGACTTAAATGCCACAAAGGGAGCTTCCCTTTATCATCTTGGTCATGAAAAAGAAGCATTGTTTTATTTCAGATGCGCCTATGAATTCTATCATCTTCTTGGTTGCCAACGAGTCGCCAAACAATTAGATGCATATTTAATTAACCTTGGGATTGATATCAAATCTATTAAGTATAGCGTGACAGAACCGATTATATAAAATGAAAAAACATCTTTAAAAAGAAAGATGTTTTTTTCAATCCCTGTTTTATAAGATAAGTCATCCCGAATAACCTTATCTCAATTAAATTATAACTTTTTCTGGAAAAAATAAAAGTGTGCAATTGCACACTTTTTTATAATTCAACATCAAATCCTTGATCTTCAATACATTCTACAATTAATAATTCATTTGTAAAAGCTTGATCATATTCTACTTCAACTAATTTTGCTTTTAAATCCACTTTTACTTCTTTCACACCAACAATTTGAGCTACTGCATCATGAATAGAACTTACACAATGTTGACAACTCATTCCATTAACTTTTAAAATAACAGATTTCATTCCACTCTCTCCTTTCCCTATTATCGTAACATATCGCTTTAAGCTTTTAAAGGTTTCTCCTTGGGAAAGGATTGATATTCATTCTCTTCCCCCTCTTCCTTTAATTGACGAATAGAGTTAAAGAAGACAACTCCTGTAATAATAGAAGCTAACCCATCAGCTACAGGTCCTGCTAACCATACTCCCATTAGTCCTAATCCACCAATACGAGGTAAAATAATTAAACATGGAATTAATAAAATGACTTGACGTAATAAACTTAAGAACATTGAAATTTTAGCTTTACCAACAGATTGGAAGTAATTTGAACTTATCGTTTGGAAACCAAGCACTGGTAACATAAATAAGAAAGTACGCAATCCCGTTCTAGCCATTTCTAAAAGTGATTCATCTCCACTAAATACACGAATTAACAATTCAGGTGCAAATTGAATTAATAACCATCCAACTGAAACAATAATAGTGGCTACAATCACTGGAATCTTAACAGCATCTTTAACACGATGATACTTTTTAGCTCCATAGTTATAACCGATAATTGGCTGCGATCCTTGATTTAAACCGAACAGTGGCATCATAAAAATCATAGAGATACTATTAACAATCGTCATAGCTCCAATAGCTAAATCTCCTCCATAGGCTTTTAATGAATTATTAGCTAAAACTTGTACAATACTTTGAGCAACTTGCATTGCAAATGGACTCATCCCAATTGAAAAAATACTAATGATTACTGCCTTTTTCAATTTAATACTATGACGTGTAATTTTAATTGAACCTTTACCTTTTGTAAAATAATATAAAATCCAAATCATTGAGGCAATCTGTGAAATAACCGTAGCAATAGCAGCTCCACGAACACCTAATCCTAATCCAAAAATAAAGATAGGGTCTAAAATAATATTTGTTGCCGCACCGATTAACATTGAGAACATAGCAATTTTAGGATTCCCATCACTACGAATCGAGTGATTTAATCCAAAGCTTAACATATTAAAGACTGTTCCTAGAAAGATAATTTGCATATACTGTGAAGCATAAATCTCTGTTTCAGGACTAGCTCCAAATATTCCTAAGATTTGATCCATGAATGTTAAGCCAAGCACCATGATTGCTATACTAATCATTAAAATCAAAATAAATGCATTACCGAGATGCTGTTCTGCTTCATCTCGCTTATGTTCCCCAAGTTTTAATGAAATACGGGCGCTTGTTCCGATTCCTACTAGCATCCCGAATGCCATAATAATAGTCATAATTGGCATCGTAATTCCTACACCGGTTAACGCTAATCCCCCTACTTCGGGAATATTCCCAATATACATTCGGTCAACAATATTATATAGTGTATTAACCATCATCCCGATAATAGCCGGAACCGAGAATTGCATAAGCAATTTAGAAATCTTCTCTTCTCCTAGAAGCTTCTGTCTATTCATTAACTTTATCCTCCTTATATAATGTATTTGCAACTATTTAGTTTTCAAATAGTTATTAACTCCTAAAGTGCTTATTTCTCATTTCGTAACTGATCAACAGCTGTAATCGCGTTATTCAACATAGTTTCCAAACATCTTGAAAAATGATCTTGCTCTTCCTCTGTTAATCCTTGAATAAGATCATCTGTGATTTCTACTAAAGTCGACATGATAACAGGCATCATTTCACCGCCTTTTTCTGTTAAAAAAAGTTGATTATATCGACGATCCCCTTCATCACATTGACGATAGATATAGCCATTCTCTTCTAATTTTTTTAAGGCTTTTGCTGTCGTTGCCTTATCAAATTTCACTAAATTAGTTAAATCTTTTTGATTAATCCCCTCATGTCTAGCAATATTAATTAAAAAGATATGTTGGCCACTGCCAAGCCCATAGGGTCTTAGTTTATGATTTATAATAATCTGGCGATATCGATATAGTATTGACATTGTTTTTCCTATTACTTCATTCATGAAACCACCACTTACCATTAGATTTAATAACAAGCATATATTACCACCGATATAATGCATTTGCAACTATTTTTAACTCAAATAAAAACACTCTCACTTTTTGAGAGTGTTTTTATTTTATTCTACAGTAACTGATTTTGCCAAATTACGTGGTTTATCAATATCAAATCCACGTTGTAATGCAGCATAGTATGAAATTAATTGTGTTGGTACAACTGTCACTAATGGTGTTAATAATGGGTGAACATCATCAATCACAATTTGATCCGTTTCAGCACTTAATGAACGTAATGAGATAATCACTGTATTCGCTCCACGAGCTTTTACTTCTTTCACATTTGAACGTGTATTTAAGTTCACTGATTCCTGAGAAACAATCGCAATCACTGGTGTTCCTTTTTCAATTAAAGCAATTGTTCCGTGCTTTAACTCACCTGCTGCAAATCCTTCTGTTTGAATATAAGAAATTTCTTTTAATTTTAACGCCGCTTCTAATGCCACATAGTAATCAACATGGCGCCCGATATAGAAACAGTTACGTTGTGTTAAGTATTCTTTAGCAATGGCTTCATATTGCTCTTTATGATCCGTAATGCTTTCCATGACATTGGCTACAATCGCTAACTCACGTGCTAAATCTAACTCTGTTTGATTCGCTACTTTTGCTGCTAAAACAGCTTGAACTGCTACTTGAGCTGTATATGCTTTTGTTGAAGCAACAGCGATTTCAGGTCCTGCATATAGTAATAACGTATGATCGGCTTCACGAGATAACGTTGAACCTGGTACGTTTGTAATCGTTAATGACGGGTAACCTAATTGTTTGATTTTAACTAATACGGCACGGCTATCTGCTGTCTCTCCTGATTGAGAAATAAAGATAAATAATGGTTTTTTACTAATCACTGGTGTATTATAAACAAATTCTGATGAAATATGAACCTCTGTTGGAATTCCTGCTAATTGTTCAAATAACTGTTTCCCAACAAATCCAGCATGCATACTTGTTCCCGCTGCAATGATATATAAACGATCCGCTTCTTTGACCGCATTAACAATCTCTTGGTTGATTTTAATTTGTCCCTCTTCGAAGTATTGTTCTACAATTCGACGAATCACGTAAGGTTGCTCATCGATTTCTTTTAACATGTAGTGAGGATACGTTCCTTTTTCAATATCAGAAGCATCTAATTCCGCTGTAAATGGATCACGTTTAATTGTGACACCTAATAAGTTATAAATAGTAACACCTTCACGTGTTAATTTGATAAATTCTTCATCTTCGATTTCAACAAATTGATTCGTGCATTGTAACATCGCCATCGCATCTGAACCAATCATATTAAATCCTTCACCTAATCCAATTAACATCGGTGATTTATTTTTAGCTGCATATAAAACTTGAGGATTATTCGCGTCAATAATTCCTAATGCGTAAGATCCATGTAATAAACTCATCACATGACGAATGGCTAATTCGACATCTTCTTTTTCTAACACAAAGTGCTCAATTAACGCTGCAATAACTTCTGTATCTGTATCTGAAATAAAGTTGTAATTCGGTAAAATTTCTTGACGTAATTCTAATTCATTTTCAATAACCCCATTGTGAACAATCGTAAAACGACCTGTACTTGATTGATGAGGATGTGAGTTACGTTGGTTAGGTGCCCCATGAGTGGCCCAACGTGTATGCCCAATCCCTACTGTTGATAAAACTGTTTCATCAACAACTGTACGTAAGTGAGCAATACGCCCTTTATCTTTAAAAATATGAACTCCGTCAACATTTACCACAGCAATCCCTGCTGAATCATATCCACGGTATTCTAATTTCTCTAATCCGTTTAATAAAATATCTTTAACATCTTGCTGACCAATATATCCAACAATTCCACACATAAGTGTAACAACTCCTTTTTTATCATAATCCATTAAATAGAGCTGCTTTCTTATTTACCTTTTCTCCAATTTTGTCGTAAGGGTTACCCCTTAGTTTTGTTTGAAGACTACGACTGAGGTATACAGCCGGAAGGCATCCGCCGAATTATCGATTAACCTTCACCTCGTCAGCTGTTAACTTCTATAACAGCTCTGGCGCTTATCATTGAATAGAAAATCTTCTCTCTACCCTTGCTATCCTCCTTCCCCATTTAGAAAGCAACACATCCATTATATCATATGCTGATAATATTGAAATGATATTTTTATCTTATATGCAAGTATAACACTTTAATAAGATAAAATTTTAATACACTAATCAATCCTTTAACCTTACAACATTATCTATTAGCATAAAACTTTTCATAAAAAAAGAGGTGAAAACCACCTCTTAAGTTTATTATTTTAATTCTTGTTCAACAACAGCTAAAATACGATTCACGTATTCTTCACATAACTCTTCTGTTTTAGCTTCTACCATGACGCGAACTAATGGTTCAGTTCCTGAAGGACGGACTAAAACGCGACCTTCTCCATTCATTTCAGCTTCAACTTCTTTGATAACCACTGAAATATTTTCATTAGTCATCATCGCTTGCTTATCCTCAACACGAAGGTTTTTTAATAACTGTGGGTATTTAGGCATTTCTTTTGCTAAATCAGCTAATGATTGCTCTTTTTCAACAACGATCTTAGCTAATTGAACCGCACTTAACATTCCATCTCCAGTTGTTCCATAATCTAAGAAGATTAAATGTCCTGATTGTTCTCCACCAAAGTTATAATCATTCTTTAACATTTCTTCTAATACATAACGATCTCCAACTTTAGTTTGAACACTATGTAACCCATTAGCTTCAATCGCATTATAGAATCCTAAGTTACTCATTACTGTTGAAACAACTGTTCCTTGTTTTAATAATCCTTTTTCATTTAAGTAACGTCCGACAATGAACATGATGTAATCTCCATCAATAATCGTTCCTGTATGATCAACAGCAATTAAACGATCACAGTCTCCATCAAAAGCAAATCCTAAATCAGCTTCATGCTTAACTACTTCTTTAGCTAATGCTTCTGGATGTGTTGAACCACAGTTATGGTTAATATTAATTCCATCTGGATTCGATGAAACAGTGACGATATCTGCATCTAAATCAGCAAATAATTGAGGCGCTAAGGCTGAGCTTGCACCATTTGCACAATCTAATACAATCTTTAATCCTGTTAATTTATGTCCTACTGTTCCTTTAATAAAATTCACATATTTTTGTGATCCCATTTGGAAATCTTCAACACGTCCAATCTCTCCTGCAATTGGGCGTGGTAATTCATCTTCCATCTCAATTAAAGCTTCAATTTCTTCTTCTTCTTGATCACTTAACTTATAACCACTATGACTAAAAATCTTAATTCCATTATCTTGTACAGGATTGTGAGAAGCTGAAATCATGATTCCTGCATCTACATCTAAATTCTTTGTTAAATATGCAACACCCGGTGTTGTAATAACTCCAAGAGTTAATACATCAGCCCCTGATGAGATTAATCCAGCAATTAATGCACTTTCTAATAATTCACCTGAAATACGAGTATCACGTCCAATTAAAACCTTAGGTCGTGTATTTTTTGACTTTAAATGATGCCCTAAGATACGTCCTAATTTCAAAGTAAACTCTGGAGTTAGCTCAGTATTAGCAACTCCTCTAATTCCATCTGTTCCAAAGTATTTTCCCATGTATACTAACCTCACTTTTATTCTGTAATAATAACATTTACCTTTGATCGACTCGGTTCAATAATAACACCAGTGATAGATTCCACTGTTACAGGAACTTCATATTCTCCTGGCTTATATCCAAGTAAATCAATCGATACTTTAACATCATCTGTAGAAATAGAATTTAACTTTGTTGTTGATCCTTTTAATGTTAGATTAATCATGGCATCAACTAAATCCTTTGCTTTTACATGATATTTAGCATCTAAATTTTTGAAATCAACAGCAATATTTTCTAAAACTTTTGTCTGTGTTTCTTCAAATGTTACTTTTACTTTAACTGTATCTGTATCCATCTTATGAACATTTTCTGGCTTATCTAATTTTACAATAAGTTCATTATTATCGTCTAGTTGATATAAATCAACTTGAAGTTGTAATTTGTCATAAGATTCTAATGCACTTGTTTCACCATAAAGTTTAACTTCAGATGGTGATAGTGTTAAATTCCCTACACTATAACCTGCAGGAGCATTTCCGGTGACCACTGCTTCTACAGGAACAACCTTACTTGGAGTAGTAACCTGTACAGAGGCCGTTAATTTATCTGGTTTAATCTCCACATCTAATTTATTACCTAGTTTATCATAAGCAAAAACAGGCGCTTCATAATCAGAAAGTTTCGATAAGTCAGAAACATCAATAATTGCTTTAACACTTGCAACTTGATCAACGACTGTTTGTGGACCTTTAATCTTAACTGTATCTAATGCTAATTGTGGCTCACTTAATACGTACATTTCATCGATTTGATCAAGATTTACAAAATCAGCATGAACTGGTTTATCAATCTCTGTTAGAGCCATAATGGTAACCACAATTGTACTTGGATCAATTTTAACATCTAGCTTACTTCCGAGTTTACTGTACTCTAAGTTCACCTTATGTGTCCCTGGTGGTAAATCCTTTAAGTCAGCATATATTTCAAAATTAGCTTTTGTCTTAGCGATATCTACTTGACTTTTATCACCTACTAAGGTGACATCTACCGTATCAGGTAATCCCTCAACTACAGTTCGCTCCTTATCATAGTAAGATACTAATGGATAACTATTAATATCTACCGAATACCTTTCTTTCATAGTGGAAGCATACCGAACATTTAATGCAAAACCGATTGCAACTACTAATGCTAAAATTTTCATTAACCTTTCATTACGGAGAAAACTTTCGTAAACATGATCTAACTTTTCAAACTTGAAGAATCCTAAGATCATACTTGGAGTGGTCAAGAATTTCCAAATATTTTTAAAGAAATTTGAAGTCCTTTGAAAAAGTTTCTCTGTATCTTTAATTGTTTCAACAGCAATTTGTTTTGCTACCTCTCCTGAATCTGTAGTTTTATTGTCTTCTTGAGCCTCATATTTTTTACTTTTTTTCATACGACACCACCTTCATCATCAGTCATTCAGTTAACCAAGGTACTGCTGTAAATCATTTTTAAATGTATCAATACGGTCATAAACTTTCAATTCACCTTTATAAGCAATTGAATAGCGACCAGTCTCTTCAGAAACTACTAATGTAATGCTATCAGAAATCTCACTAATTCCAATAGCTGCACGATGTCGTGTTCCAAAGGACTTATTGATATCCTCTCGTCTAGTTGAAGGAAGGTAGGCACCCGCACAATAAAGTTTTCCCTCACGAATCATAACTGCTCCATCATGTAAAGGTGTTGTTGGGACGAATATAGTGGTCAATAATTCTTGTGAAATTTCACCATCAATAATTGTAGATGGGGTAATAAATTCATCTAGCTTCACACCACGCTCAATAACAATTAAAGCACCGATACGTCGTTTTGCAAGGAATTCAACTGAGTTAGCTAAAATACTAATAAAATCATGTTCCGCAAGTTTATTCTGTTCACGATTTAAAGTACTATTACGTCCAATCTGTTCAAGTCCACTACGAATTTCTGGTTGGAAAATAATAATAATTGCAAGCAATCCCCAATCAATAATGTTTCCAATTAATGAATTCAAAGTGTATAAATCAAAAATTTGACTTACCAAATCAATGATATAAATCAAGATGACACCTTTTAAAATTTGAACGGCACGAACATTTGATTTAATCAGCTTTAAAATATAATAAATTATTAACCAAACAAAATATATATCTAACCCTACTAATAACAGATCAAAAAATGTAAAACTCTCTGCTGAATTAATCACTGTATTAATCAAATTGTCGGCCTCCTTTTTTAAACATGTTAATTATATCATAACTAGAAAAAATATAAATAAATCCAAGTAAAATTAAGTAAAAACAACACAGCATTTTCCAAAAAACATTTGAATTTATTAAGTAAAATCCTTATATTAATTATAATTATTAAAAACAAAACTTTATAGACACCAATTAGTATATGTCAGACTTTTTATTATATCATCTCATTTTACAAATTATTATTTATAAATACAGAAATATAAAAAACAGCAAAAAAAAACCATAGAAGATAAAATCTCCTATGGTTTGAAAAATTATACTAACTCGATAACAACCATATCAGCTGCATCCCCACGACGAGGACCAACTTTTAAGATACGAGTATATCCACCATTACGCTCAGCGTAACGAGGTGCGATATCAGAGAATAATTTTTGAACAGCTGTTGCTCCAGTTTCATCGTTAGCGATTTCTGCACGTACGTATGCAGCTGCTTGACGACGAGCGTGTAAGTCTCCACGTTTACCTAAAGTAATTAATTTCTCAACTACTGAACGTAATTCTTTTGCACGAGCTTCAGTTGTTACAATGCGTTCATTAATGATTAAATCTGTTGATAAATCACGTAACATTGCTTTACGTTGATGACTAAGACGTCCTAATTTTCTGTAAGCCACTTAAAATTCCTCCTTCCATATGAAAATGGAATTATAACATTTATATATAAATCAATTATTTAGTACAACCTAAGCTTAATCCTAATTCGTCAAGTTTGTCCTTAACTTCTTTTAATGATTTTTTACCTAAGTTACGAACTTTCATCATATCTTCTTCAGAATGACGAGCTAATTCTTCAACTGTATTGATTCCAGCACGACGTAAGCAGTTGTAAGAACGAACAGATAAATCTAACTCTTCGATTGGCATTTCTAATACTTTGTTTTTCTCTTCATCTTCACGTTCAACGATGAATGATGCAAGTTGACCTGCTTCATTTAAGTTAACTAGAATGCTGAAGTGCTCAACTAAGATTTTTGATGCTAAAGAGATAGCTTCTTGTGGGTTAACACTTCCGTTTGTCCAAACTTCTAATGTTAATTTATCATATGATGCATCTTGACCAACACGAGTCTTTTCAACATCGTATGATACACGTGTTACTGGTGTGTAGATAGAGTCGATAGCGATCTCTCCTGCACTCTCAAGTAATTTTTTGTTATCATCAGCTCCGACATACCCATTACCACGACGAGCTTTCATTGTCATTCGTAAACGACCTGTAGCTGATAAAGTAGCAATGTGTAAGTCAGGGTTAATGATTTCTACTTGTTCGTCACATTCGATATCTGCAGCTGTAACTGCACCTTCTCTAGCAACATCAATACGTAATTCCTTAACTTCTTCTGAATCAATAGATAAAATTAAGTTTTTTAAATTTAAAATAATTTGTGTTACATCTTCAACTACACCATCGATAGCTGTGAATTCATGTTGAACTCCCTCTATTGAGATAGATGTTACTGCAGCTCCAGGAAGCGATGATAGTAATACTCGACGTAAGGAATTCCCTAACGTAGTACCATATCCACGTTTTAGAGGCTCAATAACAAATTTCCCATAGAATTCATCTTTGATGTATTCTTCAACTTCAATTCTTGGTTTTTCGATTTCTAACATCGATTTCCCTCCTCAGGATCGCTTAATAGTAGGGTACTACTTTCAAATAACTTCCTGATTAACCACGTGGGTGTTTTGGTGGACGGCATCCGTTATGAGGAACTGGAGTAACGTCTTTGATAGCTGTTACATCTAATCCTGCAGCTTGTAAAGCACGAATAGCGGCTTCACGACCAGGACCAGGACCTTTAACTGATACGTCTACACTTTTCATTCCGTGATCCATTGCAGCTTTAGCAGCAGCTTCTGATGCCATTTGAGCAGCGAATGGAGTTGATTTACGAGATCCTTTGAATCCTAATGCACCTGCACTTGACCATGAGATTGCATTACCATGAGGATCAGTAATCGTAACAATTGTATTATTGAAAGTCGAGTGGATATGTGCTACACCTGTAGCAATATTCTTTTTAACACGACGTTTACGACTAACTTGTTTACGTGCCATATGATGACCCTCCTAACTATTTTTTCTTATTAGCAACTGTTTTACGTGGACCTTTACGAGTACGGGCATTGTTTTTAGTGTTTTGTCCGCGTACTGGTAAACTTCTACGGTGACGGATACCACGGAATGAAGCAATTTCCATTAAACGTTTGATATTTAATGAAATTTCACGACGTAAGTCTCCTTCTACTTTTAATTTATCTACTTCTGCACGGATACGGTTTAACTCATCTTCAGTTAAATCACGTACACGTGTATCTTCTGATACACCAGCAGCAGCTAAAATTTGTTGAGCTGTTGGTTTACCAATTCCATAGATATATGTTAATGAAATTACAACGCGTTTATCGCGAGGAATATCTACACCAGCAATACGTGCCATACATTGCACCTCCTAAAGCTTATCCTTGTTTTTGTTTATGTTTTGGATTTTCACAAATTACCATTACTTTCCCTTTACGGCGAATAACTTTACATTTATCGCAGATAGGTTTTACAGATGGTCTTACTTTCATGAATTAAAACCTCCTCATTTTTCAGTATATCGGAGTCTATTTGTGACGATATGTAATGCGCCCACGTGTTAAATCATAAGGAGATAATTCTACTGTTACTTTATCACCTGGTAAAATACGAATGAAGTTCATACGGATTTTACCAGAAACGTGAGCAATTAATTGATGACCATTTTCTAATTCTACTTTAAACATAGCGTTTGGCAAATTATCGATAACGGTAGCTTCTACTTCAATAACGTCTTGCTTAGCCATTGATTATGCCTCCTTATCTTTATAACTTAGTTAATATTTCATACCCATCGTCAGTAATGACAACAGTATGTTCGAAATGAGCACAGAGACCTTTATCACGAGTGACTACAGTCCAATTATCAGCTAAAGTACGAACGTATCTTTCTCCGTAATTAACCATAGGCTCGATTGCTAAAGTCATACCTGTTTTCAATCTTGGTCCTCGTCCAGGAGGTCCATAGTGTGGAATTGAAGGATCTTCATGTAGATCTTGACCGACACCATGCCCAGCGTACTCACGGACAATCGAGAAATTATGAGATTCTACATATACTTGAATAGCATGTGAGATATCTGATAAACGATTTCCCGCTTTAGCTTGTTCTAAACCGACAAATAATGATTGCTTAGTAACATCAAGTAATCTTTGAGCATCATCAGAGATTTTACCAACTGGATAAGTCCAAGCAGAATCTCCGTGATATCCATTATATTTCGCACCAATATCAATAGAGATAATATCTCCATCTTTTAAAACACGATTTCCTGGAATACCATGAACAAGTTCATCGTTTACTGATGCACAAATACTTGCAGGGAACCCATGATAACCTTTAAAAGAAGGTATTGCGCCTTGACTGCGAATTACATCTTCAACAATCTTATCTAATTGTTTCGTTGTAACGCCGGGCTTAATATGCCTTTGTACCTCTTGATGGGCTAAAGCAACAATACGTCCAGCCTCTCGCATGATTTCAACTTCGCGCGGAGTCTTACAAATAATCATTATTTATTGCCTCCAAGTACATCTTGGATTTCTGCAAATACAAGATCAATTGATTGCTGACCATTAATATTAACAAGATTTCCGGCTAAAGAGTAATAATCTAATAAAGGCTTAGTCTGACTAACATAAACATCTAAGCGATTACCAACCGTTTCTTCATTATCATCTTTACGTTGATATAATTCTCCACCACACTTGTCACAAGTACCAACTACAGCAGGTGGATTGAAGACCATGTGATAAGTTGCCCCACATGAACGACAGATACGACGTCCAGTTAAGCGCTCTTTAAGAATGTCTAAATCAACATCAATATTAATTACATAATCAATCTTTGAATCAAGAGAAGTCAGTATTTCATCTAAGGCTTTTGCCTGATCTACTGTTCGTGGAAAACCATCTAACAGGAATCCCGACTTGCAATCTGATTCAGACAAGCGATCCTTTACAATACCAATTGTAACATGGTCAGGTACTAATGCACCTTGATCCATGTAACGCTTAGCTTCCATACCTAATTCAGTTTGGTCTTTTATCGCTTTCCTAAACATATCTCCAGTTGAGATATGTGGAATTTGATATTTTTCAATAATTTTTTCAGCCTGAGTACCTTTTCCAGCACCCGGAGGCCCCATAAATACGATTTTCATCATATCACCTCAATTATTTGATGAATCCTCTATATTTTTGATCCATTGTTTTTGTTTGGATTTGCTTAGCGGTTTCCATTGCTACACCTACAACAATTAATAAGCTTGTACCACCAATTTCAACACTACTTGGTAAATCAGTGATTGCGCCAAATAAAATTGGTAAGCCCGCAATGACTACTAAATAAATAGCTCCAATAAAAGTGATACGAGATAAAACTTTTGATAAATACTCTTCAGTATCTACACCCGGTCTTACACCCGGAATGTATGATCCTTGTTTTTTAAGGTTTTCTGCTACTTTTTCTGGACTTACTTGTACAAAAGCATAGAAGTAAGTGAAAGCAACGATTAATACAACATATAAAATAAACCCAATTGGTTGTGAGTAATCAAAGATAGCTTTAATTACATTAGTTACACCTGATTCAGGTAGAAAATTTACTACTGTTAACGGTAAGCTTACAAGTGAAGCTGCAAAGATTACTGGAATTACCCCAGCTGAATTTAACTTCAATGGAATAAATGAATCTTTACGTCCCGATAACTGAGCAGAATTATGTCTATTGGCATATTGAATTGGTAACTTTCTAGTTGCGCTCTGTAAGAATATAACAGCAATAATTGTCAGAGCTAATAATGCTAACACTGAAACAAATGCTAACACATTAGATACTGTTATATTTGCCAAGTATTTCGTGTATAAATCGTTTAGCATATATGGAACACGAGATAAAATACCTGCTACGATGATCATTGATGTACCATTACCAATTCCCTTGCTAGTGATTTGATCAGCAAGGAAAATCATAACAGCTGTACCTGCTGTCATAGTTAATGCAATGTATAAATAAGTAACTATTGAATGACTTTCTAATAAAACACCGTTCATTGAGATGTCAAATCCGATCGACATTGCAATAGCTTGGACAAATGCAAGAACTAAAGTGACATAACGAGTTAATTGGTTTAACTTACGTTTACCAGTCTCCCCCTCTTTTGCCCATTCAGACAAAATTGGTACGACATCCATTTGAAGTAATTGGATAACAATTGATGCAGTAATATAAGGAGAGATAGACATCGCAAACAATGAAAATCGTTTCAATGCCCCTCCACTTAATGTATCAAAGAATCCTAGCATCGGAGTTTGTGCATATACTTCTAAAACAGATGTGTTGATGGTTGGCACAGGAATGTAAGATCCAATACGATAGACAATAAAGATCATCAGCGTAAATAGGATCTTCTTACGTAAATCAGCGTTCTTCCATACTTTACTGAAAGTAGCCATTATACCACCTCGATTGATCCACCTTGAGCTGCAATTTTTTCTTCTGCTGTTTTTGAGAATTTAGCTGCTTTAACAGTTAATTTCTTTTCTAGTTGTCCTTGTCCTAAAACTTTAAGCCCAGAGTGTAATTTTTTAATTACTCCAGTTTCTAATAAAAGTTCTGCAGTAACAACTGTTCCGTCTTCGAATTTGTTTAATTGATCTAAATTAACGATAGCGTATTCTTTACGGTTGATGTTAGTAAATCCACGTTTTGGTAAACGACGGAATAAAGGAGTTTGACCACCTTCGAATCCTAAACGAACTCCACCACCTGAACGAGCGTTTTGTCCTTTGTGTCCTTTACCTGCAGTTTTACCTTGACCTGAACCGTGTCCACGTCCGATACGTTTTCTATCTTTACGAGACCCTTCAGTATATGTTAACTCATGTAATTTCACCGAAAGTCACCTCCTTTGATTATTTCTCTTCTACAGTCACTAAATGAGATACTTTATTAATCATACCGCGAACAGCTACATTATCAGCTTTAACAACTGTTTGGTTTAATTTTTTTAAACCTAATGCTTGAACTGTTGCACGTTGAGATTCATTTTGACCGATTACACTACGTGTTAAAGTAATGTGTAATTCTTTAGCCATTGGAGTTCCCTCCTTATCCTAAGATTTCTTCAACAGTTTTCCCACGTAATTCAGCTACGCGTTCAACTGTTTTTAAATTTTCTAAACCATTGATTGTTGCACGAACCATGTTAATTGGTGTGTTTGATCCTAAAGATTTTGATAAGATGTCTTGTACTCCAGCTAACTCTAATACGGCACGTACTGGTCCACCTGCGATAACTCCTGTCCCGGCAGAAGCAGGTTTTAATAATACGTTACCTGAACCGAATTCTCCAACGATTTGGTGAGGAATTGTAGTTCCAACTGTAGGTACATAGATTAAGTTCTTTTTAGCACTTTCAACTGCTTTTTTGATTGCTTCAGGTACCTCTTGAGCTTTACCAGTACCGAAACCAACGTGACCATTTTTGTCACCGACAACAACTAATGCAGCAAAACGGAAACGACGTCCACCTTTTACTACCTTCGTTACACGATTAATAGTAACAACACGTTCTTCAAGTGTTAAGTTACTAGGGTCAATGATTTGACGCATCTTTGTCCCTCCTTCTTTAATTAGAATTGTAATCCATTTTCACGAGCTGCTTCAGCTAATGCTGCAACGCGTCCGTGATAGATATATCCTCCACGGTCGAAAACAACTGATGTGATATTTTTTTCTAAAGCGCGTTTAGCAACTGCTGCTCCTACTGCTTTAGCTGCTTCAACGTTACCTGTAGAAGCGATGTTTAAATCTTTATCTAAAGTTGATGCACTAACTAATGTAGTACCAGTTACATCGTCAATGATTTGCGCATAAATGTGTTTGCTAGAGCGGAATACATTTAAGCGTGGGCGCTCTGCAGTTCCTGTAACTTTAGCACGTACACGGTAATGTCTTTGTTTACGTAACTCATTACGTGATACTTTCTTAATCATTCAGGCCACCCCTTTCGAATTATTTTTTAGCTTTTTTACCTTCTTTACGACGAACATGTTCACCTTTGTAACGGATTCCTTTTCCTTTGTATGGTTCAGGAGCACGTACAGCGCGAATGTTAGCAGCGAATTCTCCAACTACTTGTTTGTCGATTCCTTTTACTACTACAGTAGTATTGTTAGGTACTTCGATAGTTACACCAGCTGGTGCTTCCATCTCAACTGGGTGAGAGTATCCAGCATTTAATACAAGTTTTTCTCCTTGTTTTTGTGCACGGTATCCAACCCCGATGATTTCTAACTCACGAGTAAACCCTTCAGATACACCAACAACCATGTTATTTAATAATGCACGTGTTGTTCCGTGTAACATTTTGTTTTCCTTGTTATCGTTAGGACGAACTACAGTTAATTCGTTTCCTTCAACTGTAATTTGCATATTTGAATTAAATGTACGAGAAAGTTCCCCTTTAGGTCCCTTCACAGTAACTAAGTTATTTTCAGCAACAATTACTTCAACACCAGAAGGTAATGCTACTGGTTTATTACCAATACGAGACATTTATGTGACACCTCCTGTCCTTTTTTATTACCAAACGTAAGCTAATACTTCTCCACCAACTTGTTGTTGACGAGCTTCTTTATCAGCCATGATTCCTTTAGAAGTAGATAAGATAGCGATACCTAATCCATTTAATACTTTAGGAACTTCTGTATTTTTAACGTATACACGTAAACCTGGTTTAGAGATACGTTTTAAACCTGTGATAACACGTTCATTGTTTTTACCGTATTTTAAAGCAACACGTAAAACACCTTGTTTGTTATCTTCAATATATTCTACATCGCGAATGAAACCTTCACGCTTTAATAATTCTAATACTTCACGTTTCATTTTAGAAGCTGGCATTTCAACCACTTCATGACGCATTTGGTTTGCGTTACGAATACGTGTTAACATATCTGCAATAGGATCTGTCATTACCATTTATTTTTCCTCCTTCCCGTTTAAAGAGAATTAAGTTTATTACCAGCTTGCTTTTTTAACACCTGGGATTTGTCCTTTATATGCTAATTCACGGAAGCAAATACGGCATAATTTGAATTTGCGTAAGACAGAGTGTGGACGACCACAACGCTCGCAACGTGTATATTCACGAACCGCGAATTTTTGTTTACGCTGTTGTTTGATAATCATAGATTTTTTAGCCATGAGTGACGCCTCCTTTCATCAATTATTTTTGAAATGGCATCCCTAATTGAGTTAACAACTCACGAGCTTCTTCATCTGTGTTAGCAGTTGTAACTACAACGATATCCATTCCTCGAACTTTATTTACTTTATCGAAGTCGATTTCTGGGAAAATTAATTGTTCTTTAACACCTAAAGTGTAGTTTCCACGTCCATCGAATGATTTCTTAGAAACTCCGCGGAAGTCGCGTACACGTGGTAAAGAAACTGATACTAATTTATCTAAGAAATCATACATACGCTCTCCGCGTAATGTTACTTTACATCCGATTGGCATTCCTTCACGAAGACGGAAACCAGCGATAGATTTCTTAGCACGTGTAATAACTGGTTTTTGTCCAGTAATTAAAGCTAATTCAGCTACTGCCTCATCTAAAACTTTAGAGTTGCTAACTGCATCTCCGATACCCATGTTGATAACGATCTTATCAATAGTTGGGATTTGCATTACAGATTTATATCCGAATTTTTCAACCATTTGGTTTTTTACTTCATTTTCGTATTTTTGACGTAAACGATTCATGCAGGTTTACCTCCCTTCGTTGTTAAACTATATTATAATACTTCACCTGATTTTTTAGCGAAGCGTACTTTTTTACCGTCAACGAATTTATATCCTACGCGTGTTGGTTTACCACTCTTTGGATCTACAATCATAACGTTTGATACGTGGATCGGTGCTTCAAATTCAACGATTCCACCATCTGGATTCATTTGAGAAGGGCGTACGTGTTTTTTAACAACATTTACACCTTCAACAACAACCTTGTTTTTAGTAGGGTGTGCTGAAAGAACAACACCTTCTTTACCTTTATCTTTACCTGAAATGATAACTACTTTATCTCCAGTTTTAATTTGCATATCGTGCACCTCCTAATCTTAAGGATTAAGTGTTAATTAAAGTACTTCTGGAGCTAATGAAACAATACGCATAAAATCTTTATCGCGTAATTCACGAGCTACTGGTCCGAAGATACGAGTACCACGTGGAGATTTATCGTCTTTAATAATAACCGCTGCGTTTTCATCAAATTTAATGTATGATCCATCAGCACGACGAGCTCCAGTTTTCGTACGGACGATTACTGCTTTAACAACATCACCTTTTTTAACAACTCCACCTGGCGCTGCTGACTTAACTGTAGCAACAATAACATCACCGATGTTTCCAGTTTTTTTGTGAGAACCACCTAAAATTTTAATTGCTAATAATTCTTTTGCACCTGAGTTATCAGCAACTCTTAAACGTGTTTCTTGTTGAATCATGATTGGACCTCCTTTCAAGACTCCAGTATTTCAATAAAATTAATTAAATAATAACTGCTTTTTCAACAATTTCAACTAAACGGAATTTTTTTGTTTTTGACATAGGACGGCATTCTTCAATGCGAACTAAATCTCCAACTTTTGCTTCATTTAACTCATCGTGAGCTGCATATTTTTTTGAATATTTAACTCGTTTACCGTATAGAGGATGTACTTTGTAAGATTCGATAAGTACTGTAATTGTTTTATCTGTTTTATCTGAAACTACACGTCCAGTAAAAGTTTTTTTAGTACGTTCCATAAGTGAACCTCCTCTCAAGCTCATTATTTATTGTTTTCGCGTTCGCTAATGATCGTTTTCATACGTGCAATACCTTTACGTACTTCACGAATACGACCTGTGTTTTCTAATTGTCCTGTAGCTAATTGGAAACGAAGGTTGAATAACTCATCTTTTAATTCGTTAATTTTAGCTTCGATTTCTGTAGTGGTTAAATTACGGATTTCATTAGCTTTCATTACTATCACCACCGTCTACACGTTTTACAAACTTAGTTTGAACTGGTAATTTGTGAGAAGCTAAACGTAATGCTTCACGAGCGATCTCTTCAGATACACCACCAATTTCAAACATAACTTTTCCAGGTTTTACTACTGCAACCCATCCGTCTGGAGCCCCTTTACCTGATCCCATGCGGACTTCTAAAGGTTTAGCAGTTTTAGCTTGATGAGGGAAGATTTTAATCCATACACGTCCGCTACGTTTCATATAACGAGTCATAGCGATACGAGCTGCTTCGATTTGACGGTTAGTTACCCAAGCACCAGTTGTTGCTTGTAAACCATACTCACCAAATACTACAGTTGTTCCACCTTTTGCACGTCCTTCATAAGACAAGCGGTGAGGGCGACGATATTTTGTACGTTTAGGTACTAACATATTATTTACCCTCCTTTACTTGACGGTTTTTAGTAGGTAATACTTCACCTTTATAGATCCATACTTTAATACCTAATTTACCGTAAGTTGTATCTGCTTCTGCTGTAGCGTAGTCGATATCAGCACGTAAAGTATGTAAAGGTACATTTCCTTCACTGTATCCTTCAGCACGAGCCATATCTGCTCCACCTAAACGTCCTGATACTTGAGTTTTAATCCCTTTAGCACCGAATTTGATAGCACGTTGGATAGCAACTTTTTGTACACGACGGAAAGAAGCACGATTTTCTAATTGTTCTGCGATTGAGTTAGCAACTAATTGCGCATCAACTTCAGGACGTTTGATTTCAACGATACGGATGAAAACACGTTTACCTGTCATTTTTTCTAATTGAGCAACAGCTGCATCTTTCTCAGATCCACCACGACCGATTACCATACCTGGTTTAGCCGTATGAATGATAATATTAACACGGTTTTTTGCACGTTCGATTTCAACGCGTGATACCGAAGCTCTTTTGAATTTGTTATTAATGTAATCACGGATTTTTAAATCCTCGTGTAATAAAGTAGCAAAATCTTTATCGTTTGCGTACCAACGAGCATCCCAATCACGGATTACACCAACACGTAAACCAATTGGACTAACTTTTTGACCCACTTCGTATCCCTCCTTTAATTATTTTTTCTCTGCTACCACGATTGTGATATGAGATGTTCTTTTATTGATTTGTGATGCACGACCTTGTGCACGTGGACGGAATCGTTTTAATGTTGTACCTTCATTCACATATGCTTCCTTAACATATAATGAATTGATATCTAAGTTTAAATTGTGTTCAGCATTTGCGATAGCTGATTTTAAAACTTTCTCAACAACAGGAGATGCCGCTTTAGGAGTGTGTTTTAAAATTGCGTATGCTTCGCCAACTTGTTTTCCTCGAATTAAGTCGATCACTAAGCGTGCTTTACGAGGAGCAATGCGAACTGTTCTAGCCATAGCTTTAGCTTCCATAGCCATGTCCTCCTCTCAATATTAACGTCTAGTTTTTTTGTCTTCTTTGATGTGTCCTTTATATGTACGAGTTGGTGCGAATTCACCTAATTTGTGTCCTACCATATCTTCAGTAACATATACAGGAACATGCTTGCGTCCATCATAAACAGCAATTGTATGTCCTACAAACTGTGGGAAAATTGTTGAACGACGTGACCAAGTTTGAATGATTTTTTTGTCTCCGCTTTCGTTAGCAGCTACAACTTTTTTCATTAAATGATCGTCACAGAAAGGTCCCTTTTTTAAACTACGTCCCATTCTAAATTTCCTCCTTTCGAACATTTAGCATATATATTTATTATTTGTTGCGTCCGCGAACAATTAATTTACTTGATGCTTTTTTCTTGTTACGAGTTTTTAAACCAAGTGCTGGTTTACCCCATGGTGTAACTGGAGATTTACGTCCGATTGGAGTACGTCCTTCCCCACCACCGTGTGGATGGTCATTAGGGTTCATTACAGAACCGCGAACAGTTGGACGAGTACCTAACCAACGTGTACGACCTGCTTTACCGATGTTTACTAATTCGTGGTCAGCATTACCAACTTCACCGATTGTTGCACGGCAAGTTCCTAATACTTTACGAACTTCACCTGAAGCTAAACGAACTAATACATAACGCTCTTCACGCCCTAAGATTTGAGCAGAAGTTCCTGCTGAACGTACTAATTGTCCACCTTTACCAGGTTTTAATTCGATGTTGTGAATTAATGTACCAACTGGAATGTTCATGATTGGTAATGCATTACCAACTTTGATATCCGCATTAGCACCTGATTCGATTTGCATTCCAACTTTTAATCCTTTAGGAGCGATAATGTATCGTTTTTCTCCATCAGCATAGTTGATTAATGCGATGTTTGCTGAACGGTTTGGATCGTATTCGATTGTAGCAACACGTCCTGGAATACCGTCTTTTGTACGTTTAAAGTCGATGATACGGTATTTACGTTTATGTCCACCACCGTGATGACGTACTGTGATTTGACCATGATTATTACGCCCTGCTTTTTTGCTTAAAGGAGCTAATAATGATTTCTCTGGTTTATTAGTCGTAATTTCGTCAAATGATAAAACTGACATGTTACGACGACCATTTGTGGTAGGTTTATACTTTTTAATAGCCATCTTGTTCCCTCCTTTTACGACTTATTGATTATACTTCAAACTTTTCGATTGTTTGTCCTTCAGCTAATGTTACGATAGCTTTTTTCATTGAAGGTTTGAATCCTTCGTAGCGTCCAACACGACGTTTTTTAGGACGAACGTTAACGATGTTTACTTTTTCAACTTTTACGTTGAATAAAGCTTCACAAGCTTGTTTAACTTCGATTTTGTTTGCTTTTTTATCAACTTCGAAAGTGAATTTACCTTCGTTCATTAAATCGTAAGATTTTTCAGTGATAATTGGGCGCTTAATGATATCTCTAGCATCTTTCATTATGCAAGCACCTCCTCAATCTTTTTAACTGCATCTTGAGTAATAACTAACTTAGTTGCATCTAAAAGATCTAATACATTTAATTGCTCAACTGATAATACTTTAACACCTGGGATGTTACGAGTTGATAATTCAACTGTTGCATTTTCTTCAGCAGTAACAACTAATGCTTTAGATGTAATATTTAAAGCACCTAAAACTGAGATCATTTCTTTAGTTTTTGGAGCTTCGAACGCTAATGCATCTAAAACTACGATATCATTGTCAACTACTTTAGTTGATAACGCAGATTTTAAAGCTAAGCGACGAACTTTTTTGTTTAATTTATATGCATAGCTACGTGGAACTGGTCCGAATACGATTCCTCCACCACGCCATTGAGGTGCACGAATAGATCCTTGACGAGCACGTCCAGTACCTTTTTGTTTCCAAGGTTTACGTCCACCACCACGTACCTCAGTACGAGTTTTAGTTTTGTGCGTTCCTTGACGCATTGATGCACGTTGCATAATTACAGCATCGAACATTGCTTGTTTATGAGGCTCAATACCGAAGATTGTTTCGTTTAATGCGATTTCTCCAACTTGAGCACCTTGTTGGTTATATAATGCTACTTGTGGCATTATGAATCCTCCTTTCCTACTGTACTAAACTATTTTGCTTTAACAGCAGAACGAACCATTACTAAAGATTTTTTAGCTCCTGGCACATTTCCTTTGATTAATAAAACGTTACGTTCTGTATCAACTTTAACTACTTCAAGGTTTTGAACAGTCACGATGTTTCCACCAGTTTGTCCAGGTAATTTTTTACCTTTTAAAACACGGTTAGCAGCGATCGATCCCATTGAACCTGGGCGACGATGGTAACGAGAACCGTGAGCCATTGGTCCACGAGATTGTCCATGACGTTTAATAACACCTTGGAATCCTTTACCTTTAGTCTTACCAGTTACGTCAACAACTTCTCCTTCTGCAAAAGTGTCAACTTTGATCTCTTGACCAACTTGATATTCCGTTACATTTACGTTACGGAATTCACGAACGAAGCGCTTAGGCGCTGTTTCAGCTTTAGCAACGTGTCCCATTTCTGGTTTGTTAGCTAATTTTTCGCGTTTATCTTCAAATCCAACTTGGATAGCTTCGTATCCGTCAGTTTCATTTGTTTTAACTTGTAAAACAACGTTAGGTGTTGCTTGCACAACAGTTACAGGAATTAATTTCCCTTCTTCAGTGAAAATTTGAGTCATACCAATTTTTCTACCTAAGATTCCTTTGGCCATGAGTTACACCTCCTATTTCGTATATATTATAATTTGATTTCGATGTCTACACCAGATGGTAAGTCTAAGCGCATTAATGAATCAACAGTTTGAGCAGTTGGTTCAACAATGTCAATCAGACGTTTGTGAGTGCGCATTTCGAATTGCTCACGAGAATCTTTGTATTTATGTACCGCACGTAAGATCGTGTAAACTTGCTTTTCAGTTGGTAGTGGGATTGGCCCTGCTACTTTAGCTCCTGTTTTTTTAGCACTTTCAACGATTTTTTCTGCAGATTGATCTAAAATTCTGTGATCATAAGCTTTTAAACGGATTCTGATTTTTTGTTTTGCCATTTTATTTCCTCCCTTCGCCTATTTTAGGAATAGACTAGCTCCACGAAAATTACCTGTCACACTGCCATGGCAAATCGGCCGGGTGTGTCAGCAACCTTTCGCTTCGACGCTCAAGTCAACATATCTATTATACATGAAAAAAATATAGAAATCAAATATTTTTTATATTTTTTTCTTGATTCATGTATATTTAGACAGCAACTCATCTCTTCGCAGTTTTCGGATTAATTTTTACATAAATAAATTTAACACATCTAAAAAAAACAATCAAACATTTATGACAAGTAAATATTGTATTTTAATGAAGTAATCTTATATATAGTCATAAAATTATTTCATCGAATATTTTGCCAATAGGATAACGTTTTCTCTAGTAAACGTATCAATTACATCTATAGTATTCCATTATCCTTTATTTATACAGTCATAAAATTATTATATTTCTTTTAATGTTCAAATTTTCATAAATCTTTTATGATAAAAAATAAATGTTAACTTTATAATGTGACTTTGAAAACAAAAAAAGTCCTAGAGAATAAATCTCTAGGACAGAAAGATTCAAATATTAGATTATCGATTACTCGATGATGTCTACTACTGAACCAGCACCTACTGTACGTCCACCTTCACGGATAGAGAACTTAGTTCCTTTTTCAACAGCGATTGGCGCGATTAATTCTACAGTCATAGCAACGTTGTCACCTGGCATAACCATTTCTACACCTTCTGGTAATTGAATAACTCCAGTTACGTCAGTTGTACGGAAGTAGAATTGAGGACGGTAGTTTCCGAAGAATGGAGTATGACGTCCACCTTCTTCTTTAGATAATACGTAAACCTCAGAAGTGAATTTTGTATGAGGTTTTACTGATCCTGGTTTAGCTAATACTTGTCCACGTTGGATATCTTCACGAGAAATACCACGTAATAAAGCTCCGATGTTATCTCCAGCTTCAGCTTGGTCTAATAATTTACGGAACATTTCAACACCTGTTACAGTAGTTGATTTTGTTTCATGGTAACCGATGATTTCAACAACGTCACCAACTTTAACAACCCCACGCTCAACGCGTCCAGTTGCTACAGTACCACGTCCAGTGATTGAGAATACGTCCTCTACTGGCATTAAGAATGGTAAATCAGTTTGACGAGCTGGAGTTGGGATGTACTCATCTACAGCAGCCATTAATTCGTTGATTTTTGCTTCCCATTCAGGTTGTCCTTGTAATGCTAATAAAGCAGATCCGTGGATTACTGGAACTTCGTCACCTGGGAAATCGTACTCAGATAATAAGTCACGTACTTCCATTTCAACTAATTCTAATAATTCTTCGTCGTCTACCATGTCACATTTGTTTAAGAAAACAACTAAACGAGGTACACCAACTTGGCGAGATAATAAGATGTGCTCACGAGTTTGAGGCATTGGTCCATCAGCAGCAGATACTACTAAGATACCACCGTCCATTTGAGCAGCACCAGTGATCATGTTTTTAACGTAGTCAGCATGTCCTGGGCAGTCAACGTGTGCGTAGTGACGGTTGTCAGTTTCGTACTCAACGTGTGCAGTTGAGATAGTGATTCCACGTTCACGCTCTTCTGGAGCACCATCGATTTGATCGTAAGCGCGAGCTTCTGCTTTACCTGATTTAGATAATACAGTTGTGATAGCAGCTGTTAATGTAGTTTTTCCGTGGTCAACGTGACCGATTGTACCGATGTTAACATGCGGTTTAGTACGTTCGAATTTAGCTTTTGCCATGCTAATATCCTCCTCTAAGTTACATTTTTTGTATTCAACATTTTTATTTTACAATACCGCTAATAAGAATGCAAGTATTACATTCCTATTAGCAGTGGATATATGAATACATCAATTAACAACGATTATCCACGATGTTTTTTGATGACTTCATCAGCAATTGATTTTGGAACTTGCTCATAGTGATCCATTTCCATTGAGTAGTTTCCGCGTCCTTGTGTGTTAGAACGTAATGCAGTTGCATATCCGAACATTTCAGATAATGGAACATATGCACGGATAACTTGTGCGTTACCACGAGCTTCCATTCCGTCTAAACGCCCACGACGAGAAGTGATATCTCCCATTACGTCTCCTAAGTACTCATCTGGGATAACAACTTCAACTTTCATTACTGGTTCTAAAAGAACTGGTTTACATTTGTCGTAAGCATTTTTTAATGCCATAGAAGCTGCGATTTTGTATGCCATCTCACTTGAGTCGACATCATGGTAAGAACCATCGAATAATGTACATTTAACGTCAACTACAGGGAATCCTGATAATTGTCCGTTTTGTAATGCATCTTTTAATCCTGCATCTACAGATCCGATGTATTCACGAGGTACAACCCCACCAACAACAGCATCTACGAATTCATATCCAGCACCTGGTTCTTGTGGTTCGAATTTGATCCACACGTGTCCGTATTGTCCACGTCCACCAGACTGACGTACGAATTTACCTTCTACATCAGCAGCTTGAGTGAATGTTTCACGGTAAGCTACTTGAGGTGCACCGATGTTAGCTTCAACTTTGAACTCACGACGCATACGGTCAACGATGATATCTAAGTGTAACTCACCCATACCTGAGATGATAGTTTCACCAGTTTCTTCGTCTGTATGAGTACGGAAAGTTGGATCCTCTTCAGCTAATTTTTGTAAAGCGATACCCATTTTATCTTGGTCTGCTTTTGATTTTGGCTCAACTGATAATGAGATTACTGGCTCAGGGAATACCATTGATTCTAAGATAACTTCGTTATCTGGATTACATAAAGTATCTCCTGTAGTAGTATCTTTTAAACCTACAGCTGCAGCGATATCTCCTGCGTATACTTCAGAGATTTCTTGACGGCTGTTAGCGTGCATTTGTAATAAACGTCCAACACGCTCACGTTTACCTTTAGTTGAGTTTAATACGTAAGTTCCTGATTGGATAGTTCCTGAATAAACACGGAAGAATGTTAACTTACCTACGAATGGGTCAGTCATAACTTTGAATGCTAATGCTGCGAATGGTTCTTCATCAGAAGCATGACGCTCAACTTCAGTTCCATCTTCTAATGTTCCTTTAATTGCAGGAATATCAGTTGGAGCTGGTAAATAGTCGATAACAGCATCTAACATTAACTGAACACCTTTGTTTTTGAAGGCTGATCCACATAATACTGGGAATAATTCAACGTTGATTGTAGCACGACGGATCGCAGCTTTTAATTCTTCGATTGAAATTTCTTCACCTTCTAAGTATTTCATCATTAACTCTTCATCTAAGTTAGATACCGCTTCGATTAATTGATCACGGTACATTTCAGCATCTTCTAAATGAGCTGCATCAATTTCTCCAACTTGGATGTCAGTTCCTAAGTCATTTGTATACATGTATTGTTTCATTTCAACTAAGTCAATGATACCTTCGAAATCATCTTCAGCACCGATTGGTAATTGAATTGGAAGAGCGTTAGCTCCTAAACGATCATGTAAAGTTTTTACAGAGTATAAGAAGTCCGCACCTGTTTTATCCATTTTGTTAACGAATACGATACGTGGTACTCCGTATGTAGTAGCTTGGCGCCAAACTGTTTCAGTTTGAGGCTCAACTCCTGATTGTGCATCTAATACTGCAACTGCACCATCTAATACACGTAATGAACGTTCAACTTCTACTGTGAAGTCTACGTGACCTGGTGTATCGATGATGTTTACGCGATGACCATTCCAAGCAGCTGTTGTTGCAGCTGAAGTGATTGTGATACCACGCTCTTGTTCTTGAGCCATCCAGTCCATTTGAGAAGCACCATCGTGAGTTTCTCCGATTTTGTGGATACGACCAGTGTAGTATAAGATACGTTCTGTAGTAGTCGTTTTACCAGCATCGATGTGTGCCATGATACCGATATTACGAGTGTGATTTAAAGAGAATTCTCTTGCCATGTTCCGTTACTCCTCTCATAGTAAAATACTAAACTTTAAGGATTACTAGATACCCAGTAATCCTAAAGTTATTTAAAATATTACCAACGGTAATGAGCGAATGCTTTGTTAGCTTCAGCCATTTTGTGAGTATCCTCACGTTTCTTAACAGATGCACCTGTGTTATTAGCTGCATCGATAATTTCGTTAGCTAAGCGTTGCTCCATAGTTTTTTCTCCGCGAGAGCGAGAGTATTGAACTAACCAACGTAATCCTAAAGTGATTCGGCGCTCTGGACGAACCTCAACTGGTACTTGGTAGTTTGCTCCACCGATACGACGAGCTTTAACTTCTAATACTGGCATGATGTTTTCGATAGCTTCTTCGAATACTTCCATTGGTTCGCGACCAGTTTTCTCAGCAATGATATCGAATGCATTATATAAGATTGTTTGTGCAGTACCTTTTTTACCATCTTGCATGATGTTATTGATTAAACGAGATACTAATTTAGAATTATAAATTGGATCTGGCAAAACATCGCGTTTTGCTACATGTCCTTTACGTGGCATAATTTAGCCTCCCTTCCATTTTATCGAAAAAAGTTAATTATTTTTTAGCTGCTTTTGGTTTTTTTGTTCCGTATTTAGAACGACCTTGCATACGTCCATCTACACCTGTAGCATCTAAAGTACCACGAACGATATGATAACGTACCCCTGGTAAGTCTTTTACACGTCCACCGCGAATTAAAACAACGCTGTGCTCTTGTAATTTGTGTCCAATACCAGGAATGTATGCTGTTACTTCTAAACCATTTGTTAAACGTACACGGGCATATTTACGTAAAGCCGAGTTTGGTTTTTTAGGTGTCATTGTAGCAACACGAGTACATACCCCACGTTTTTGTGGAGAGTATAAGTTAGTTTGTTCTTTCTTTAAACTATTGTACCCTACATTTAAATGACGAGATTTAGATTTTGTTTCTTTACTTTGACGTCCTTTACGAACTAATTGGTTAATAGTTGGCATATTAGTCCTCCTCTCATAAACTTAGTCCACTTATCCAGGTGGTTCATTTTAGTTAGAAAAAGTAAGCTTTGCCCGAAAGCAAAACTCACTTTATTTTTTTAAAAGCCTTTATTAATCTAACATTTTTTTAGAATAATGTCAACAGTTCGAAAAAGTTTTTCATATTTTTCACCTGTATTATTGGCTTTTTTTAAAATCTTATTCATCTTCAGCTTCAATAAAATCAGTTTCATCAAAATCTAATTCAATGTCTAATTCATCTAAATCATCTTCTAATGAAAGATCTACTGAATCAGTCGATAGTTTAAAATCTGTTCCAGTTGTATCAAATGGTAAGATTTCTTCTTCCATATCATCTTCATTTTTATGAACTGGTTGAATATGATCTTCATGTAATACACCTGTTCCAGCTGGGATTAATTTACCGATGATAACATTTTCTTTTAACCCGATTAACTCATCCACTTTACCTTTAATTGCAGCATCTGTAAGAACACGTGTTGTTTCCTGGAATGATGCAGCAGATAAGAATGATTCAGTTTCTAACGAAGCTTTAGTGATACCTAAGATTGTTGGAATACCTACAGCTGGGCGTTTTCCACGCATAATTGCTGCTGCATTTACACGTGTATAATAAGTTGTATCAATTAACGATCCTGGTAAAATATCAGTGTCTCCACCGTCGATAACTTTAACCTTTTTCATCATTTGATGAACCATGATTTCAATATGTTTATCTGATAATTCTACCCCTTGTGCGCGGTATACATTTTGTACTTCTTTTAAGATATATGCTTGTACAGCGGCAACATCCTTAACGCGTAATAACTCTTTAGGATCGATTGAACCTTCTGTTAACATATCACCTGCAAATACTTCATCACCTTCAGATACTAATGGTTGTACCCCATATGGTAATAAGTAGTTACGGCTTTCTAATTTATTCGTTAATGTAATTTCATAACGATTTTTAGTATTTGCTTTGATTGTAGTAATAACACCATCAATTTCAGCGATGATTGCACGTCCTTTTGGATTACGTGCCTCAAATAACTCTTGGATACGAGGTAACCCTTGCGTGATATCGGCTCCGGCTACCCCACCTGTATGGAATGTACGCATCGTTAACTGAGTACCTGGTTCACCGATTGATTGAGCGGCCATAATACCTACAGCTTCTCCAACTTCAACCTCTTTACCAGTTGCTAAGTTTTGACCATAACATTTTTTACATACACCTTTTTGAGCATTACATGAGTAAATTGTGCGGATGTCTACTCCTTCAATACCTGCATCAACAATTGTTTTAGCTAATTCATCTGAAATGTAGACATTACGATCTGCAATTTTCTCTTTTGTTACTGGATGATACACAGGTTTCGCTGTATAACGTCCCACAATACGATCAAATAATGTTTCTACCGTTTGACCACGTTGTTTAATTTCAGTAATATATTGTCCTTTATCTGTACCACAGTCTTCTTCACGTACAATGACATCTTGTGCAACGTCAACTAAACGACGAGTTAAGTAACCTGAATCGGCTGTTTTTAAGGCTGTATCGGCTAACCCTTTACGCGCACCATGGGTAGAGATGAAGAACTCAGTTACTGTTAAACCTTCACGGAATGAAGATTTGATTGGTAACTCGATTGTTTTACCAGATGGGTTGGCCATTAATCCACGCATACCGGCTAACTGAGTAAAGTTTGATGCGTTACCACGGGCCCCAGAGTCACTCATCATGTAAATGTGGTTATCAGCTGGTAACTCGTTCATTAATACATGTTGAATTTCATCTTTTACTTTTGCCCAAACATCAATAACTAAACGATAACGCTCATCATCTGTTAATAATCCGCGGTTATAGAACTCTTGGATTTGTGCAACTTTATCGTCACCTTCTTTTAATAATTCTTTCTTCTTAGAAGATACGACTACGTCAGCAACCCCTACAGAAATTCCGGCAACAGTTGAATACTTAAATCCTAAGTCTTTTAAGCGGTCTAACATACGTGATGTTTCAGTTGTTTTATAAATACGGAATACTTCAGAAATGATATCTCCTAAGAATTTTTTCTTGAATGGAGAAACAATCTTCACATCCGATAAATGTTCTTTAATATTTGTCCCTTTTTCAACGAAATACTTAGCAGGTGTCGCACCTTGTAAGTTTACCATTGTTGGTTCATTTAAATAAGGGAATGTTTTAGGTAAGATAGCATTAAAAATAACTTTTCCTAAAGTTGTAATAATGTATTTATTATTTTGTTCTTCAGTGAAAGTCATATTATTTAATGCTTTCGCATCGATTGCAATACGAGAGTGTAATGTAACATATCCATTTGCATAAGCCATCATTAACTCATTTGTATCTTTATAGATGTTCCCTTCACCTTTTGCCCCTGCTTCCTCCATTGTTAAGTAGTAGTTTCCTAATACCATATCCTGAGACGGAGTAACAACTGGCTTCCCGTCTTTAGGGTTTAAGATGTTGTTGGCAGCTAGCATTAATAAACGCGCTTCTGCTTGTGCTTCTTGTGATAATGGAACGTGAACCGCCATCTGGTCACCGTCGAAGTCGGCATTGAATGCTGTCGTTACAAGTGGGTGAAGACGAATTGCACGTCCTTCTACGATTTTAGGTTCGAATGCTTGGATCCCTAAACGGTGTAACGTAGGGGCACGGTTTAATAATACCGGATGCTCACGGATTACGTCTTCTACAACGTCCCATAATGCATCATCCATGCGTTCAATCATCTTTTTAGCACTCTTAATGTTTTGAGCTAAATCACGTTCTACTAATTCTTTCATAACGAACGGCTTGAATAACTCAAGTGCCATTTCTTTTGGTAATCCACATTGATACATCTTTAAGTCTGGTCCTACTACGATTACCGAACGTCCAGAGTAGTCAACACGTTTACCTAATAAGTTTTGGCGGAAACGACCTTGTTTACCTTTTAGCATATGAGAAAGTGATTTTAATGGACGATTTCCTGGTCCAGTTACTGGACGTCCACGACGACCATTATCAATTAAAGCATCAACTGCTTCTTGAATCATACGCTTCTCATTGTTAATGATAATGTTAGGTGCACCAATTTCTAAGTAGCGAATTAAACGATTATTACGGTTAATAACACGACGATATAAATCATTTAAGTCAGATGTTGCAAAACGTCCACCATCTAATTGAACCATTGGACGTAATTCAGGTGGAATTACCGGTAATACGTCTAAGATCATCCAATCAGGACGGTTTCCTGAATTACGGAATGATTCCACAACTTCTAAACGTTTAATAACTTTACCACGTTTTTGACCCTGTGCAACTTTTAATTCTGAACGTAATTCTTTCGCTAATTTATCTAAATCTAATGCTTCTAATAATTTTTTGATGGCTTCAGCACCCATACCTACTTGGAATGCATTCCCCCATTTTTCGTATGCTTCACGGTATTCTTTTTCTGTTAATACTTTTTGTTTAATTAAATCAGTTTTACCTGGATCAATTACAACATAGTTTACAAAGTAAATAACTTCCTCAAGTTCGCGTGGGGACATATTTAATAATAGCCCCATACGACTTGGAATACCTTTTACATACCAGATATGTGCAACAGGTGCAGCAAGTTCGATGTGACCCATACGTTCACGACGAACTTTCGCTACTGTTACTTCTACACCACAGCGATCACAAACGATCCCTTCATGGCGAATACGTTTATATTTACCACAAGCACATTCACAGTCTTTTTGTGGACCGAAGATACGCTCACAGAATAATCCATCTTTTTCAGGTTTTAATGTACGATAGTTAATTGTCTCAGATTTTTTTACTTCACCATAAGACCATTTACGGATTGTATCTGAAGATGCTAAACCGATCTTCATATACTTAAACTTATTAACATCTACCAAGGCGATTCCCTCCTTGCGTCTAATTATTCTTCAACAGTTTCTGGAACAACGATTTGATGAGTTTTTACATTCTCAAGATCGCGAATTTCAATTTCATCTTTTTCATCAGATAAGATCTTAACGTCCATACCTAATGATTGTAACTCTTTAACTAATACTCGGAATGATTCAGGGATACCTGGTTCAGGAACGTTCTCTCCACGTACGATAGCTTCATATGTTTTAACACGTCCTGTAATATCATCTGACTTAACAGTTAAGATTTCTTGTAATGTGTATGCCGCACCGTATGCTTCAAGTGCCCATACCTCCATCTCTCCGAAACGTTGTCCACCGAATTGAGCTTTACCTCCAAGTGGCTGTTGAGTTACTAATGAGTAAGGTCCAATTGAACGAGCATGTAACTTGTCGTCAACCATGTGAGCAAGTTTGATCATGTACATTACCCCAACTGAAATTCGGTTATCGAATTTTTCACCTGTACGTCCATCATATAATACAGTTTTTGCATCTGGATCCATACCAGCTTCTGCAATAATTGCTTCTAAGTCTTCAGTTTTAACACCGTCGAATACTGGTGTTGCTACGTGAATTCCTAATTTTTTAGCAGCCATTCCTAAGTGGATTTCTAAGATTTGACCGATGTTCATACGTGATGGTACCCCTAATGGGTTTAACATGATATCCACCGGCGTTCCATCTGGCATATATGGCATATCTTCTTGAGGTAAGATTTTAGAGATAACCCCTTTATTACCATGGCGTCCGGCCATTTTATCTCCCTCAGAGATTTTACGTTTTTGAACAATGTAAATACGAATTACTTCGTTTACACCTGGTGATAAATCGTCACCGTTACGACGAGAGAAGTACTTAACATCGTGTACAATTCCGTCTCCACCATGTGGTACACGTAATGATGTATCACGAACTTCACGTGCTTTTTCACCGAAGATAGCGTGTAATAAACGTTCCTCTGCAGTTAATTCTGTTTGACCTTTAGCAGTTACTTTACCTACTAAGATATCATCTTCTTTAACTTCAGCACCGATGCGAATAATTCCACGATCATCTAAGTTTTTAAGAGCTTCTTCTCCAACACCTGGGATGTCACGTGTAATTTCTTCTGGCCCTAACTTAGTGTCACGAGCTTCTAATTCATATTCTTCAATGTGAATTGATGTATACACATCATCTTTTACTAAGCGCTCGCTCATGATGATGGCATCCTCGTAGTTATATCCATTCCATGTCATGAATGCTACAACAACGTTACGTCCTAAAGCTAATTCTCCGCTTTCCATTGATGAACTATCTGCTAATACTTCACCAGCATTAATATGATCACCTAAGCGTACAATTGGACGTTGATTTAATACAGTACTTGAGTTTGAACGAACAAACTTGATCAATGGATAACGATCTAATCCTCCATCAGCTTCACGACGAATGCGAATTTGTTTTGAGTCAACGTATTCTACTGTTCCGCTGTTGTGAGCAACTACCGCTTGTCCAGAGTCTTTTGCTGCTACGTACTCCATACCTGTCCCAACGAATGGTGCTTCAGGAATTAATAAAGGAATAGCCTGACGTTGCATGTTGGCACCCATTAACGCACGGTTGGCATCATCGTGCTCTAAGAACGGAATACATGCTGTGGCAACAGATACGATCTGTTTTGGAGAAACGTCTACGAAATCAACACGTTCAGCAGGAACGATTAAGTTTTCACCACGATGACGAACAATTACTTTTTCAGGTAAGCAATCATTTACATCTAAATCTAATCCAGCTTGTGCAACTACATAACGATCTTCCTCGTCAGCTGTTAAATAACGAATGTCTCCAGTTACTTGCATTTTTGTTTCACCAGTTGCTTCATCTACAACTGGAACAACACGACGATATGGAGTTTCAATAAATCCAAATTCGTTAACTTTTGCATATGATGATAAAGAGTTGATTAATCCGATGTTTGGTCCCTCAGGCGTTTCGATAGGACACATACGTCCGTAATGAGAGTAGTGAACGTCACGTACTTCCATTCCAGCACGTTCACGTGTTAAACCACCTGGCCCTAATGCAGATAAACGACGTTTATGCGTTAACTCTGATAATGGGTTAGTTTGATCCATGAACTGTGATAACTGCGAACTACCAAAGAATTCTTTAATAGCTGCTGTTACAGGACGAATGTTAATTAAGCTTGATGGCGTAATTCCTTCACTCTCTTGAATTGACATTCTTTCTTTAACAACACGTTCCATACGAGATAACCCGATACGGAATTGGTTTTGTAATAATTCACCTACTAGACGTAAACGACGGTTTCCTAAATGATCGATATCATCTAAATAACCAACTGAATCTAATAAGTTGAAGAAATAACTTACAGATGCAAAAATATCTGAAGTAGTAATGTGTTTACATTCTTCTTCTACGTTACCGATAATTTTTACAACTTGATCTCCTTCATTTACTCTTGGTGAATAAACTTCGAATTCTTGAACATAAGTTTCAGTTTCTTCTAAAGGATTCACTAATTCGACTTTTTTGATATTTAAACGATCAATTTTATCAGCTAAAACTTCTTCGAAGATACGACGTGTGATAACAGTACCTTCTTCTACAAGTACTTCACCTGTCTCTGCATCAAAGATATCACTAGCTAATTTTTGATTTAATAAGCGCTCTTGTGCACTTAATTTTTTATTGAATTTATAACGTCCAACATGAGCTAAGTCGTATCGTTTAGGATCAAAGAAACGAGAAACGAATAAAGTTCGCGCACCATCGATCGTAGCATGTTCACCTTGACGAAGTTTTTGGAAGATTTCCATTAATGCTTCATCAGAATTAACTGTTTGGTCTTTTTCTAATGTATTTAAGATATATTGATTTTCACCAAACATCTCGATGATCTGTTCTTTTGTTGAAAGTCCTAATGCACGTAATAAAACTGTAATTGGAATTTTACGTGTTCTATCGACACGAACATAAACAATGTCTTTCGCATCAAGTTCATATTCTAACCATGCACCACGGTTAGGAATTACTTGTGCAGCATATTTTTCTTTACCGCTCTTTTTATCAGTTTCTTTATTATAATAAACACCTGATGAACGGACTAATTGTGATACGATTACACGTTCAGAACCGTTAATAACGAATGTTCCTGTTGGGGTCATTAAAGGGAAATCCCCCATGTATACTTCGCTTTCCTTCACTTCCTTAATTGCGTGTGTTTCTTCGTCTTTAATGTGTAGACGAACTTTAACACGTAAAGGGGCAGCATAGTTAGCATCGCGTTCTTTAGCTTCTAAAACAGAATATTTTGGTTCTCCTAAGCTATACCCAACGAATTCAAGCGCTAAATTACCATTATTGTCTTCAATTGGAGAAATGTCTTTAAACATTTCACGAATACCTTCATCAAGGAACCACTGATAAGAAGCAGTTTGAATTTCAATTAAGTTAGGGAGTTCGAGTGCAACATCAATTCTTGAGTAGTTACGACGTTGTCTCTTTTTACCATACTGAACAATTTTCCCTGCCACGCGTTTCACCTCTTTGTTTGTTTATGTAAACTTTTGTTGTTTTTTTTATTCAACACCTAATGTATTTGACTTAGCACATGTAAAATACAAGCAGTATTAGGCATTTTATAATAATATCAAATTTTTTCAATAGTGTCAACGTTTGATAGACTTTAAAATAAAATATCCTTTATCTTTGTCAACCACTTCACAATTTCCGTAAACTTCTTCCATTTTCGATTTAGCTGACGGAGCACCTTGCTTTTTCTGTATCACTATCCAAAGTTCACCATTCTCAACCAAATATTCTTTAGCTTCTCCAATAATGGCGTGAACTACTTTTTTTCCTGCGCGGATTGGTGGATTCGATAAGATAGCAGCAAACTCACCCTCTACCCCATCGTAACAAAAGCTTTCATAGAGTTTTACATTTGAAATCCCATTATCTTGCGCATTTTTCTTAGACAGTTCTAACGCTCGTTGATTGACATCCACCATGTGAATATTTCGATTTACATAACTTTTAGCTAAACTCAAACCGATAGGTCCGTAACCACAGCCAACATCTAAAATATCTCCATCTACTTCCGGAACAGTAAAGTTTTCTACTAAAAGTCTAGAACCAAAGTCAACATCTCTCTTTGAAAAGACCCCAATATCCGTTGTGAATTTGAGTTTATGCCCTCTAAGTGTGTAAGCAAAGTCCTTTTCGTCCGAACGAGCATCAACATTGTTAGTATAATAATGCATGATCACAACCCCTTTTGATTTTACCTAAAAATTAGAGAATATGAACATTTTTACATGCTCTATTATTGCCATGTTAAATGAATTTATTACATTATTTGTTTATGAAATAAAAACCTGAGCGATAAACACACTCAGGTTTTTATATATTTAAGCGAAACTTATAGTAAAGTTAATTACTTAACTTCTACAGTAGCTCCAGCTTCTTCTAATTTAGCTTTTAATTCTTCAGCTTCTTCTGGAGAAACTTTTTCTTTGATTGGAGCAGGAGTTCCGTCTACTAATTCTTTAGCTTCTTTTAATCCTAATCCAGTGATTTCACGAACTACTTTGATAACACCGATTTTTTTAGCTCCAGCGTTTGTTAAGATTACATCTACTTCAGATGGTCCAGCAGCAGCTTCAGCTCCACCAACAACAGCTACAGGAGCAGCAGCAGTTACACCAAATTCTTCTTCGATAGCTTTAACTAATTCGTTTAATTCTAAAACTGACATTTCTTTGATCGCTTCGATCATTTCAGCAGCAGTTAATTTTGCCATTTTATTTTCCTCCTTCAAATTGGGTTTTACCCTTTAGGTTAATTGTTATATTTAAAAATTACTCAGCAGTAGCTTCTTCAGCCACTTCAGTTGTTTCAGCAGCAGCCTCAGCTACAGGTGCCTCAACACCAGCTTCTTTTTGTTCAGAAACAGCTTTAACAACACATGCCATATTGCGCATTGGAGCTTGTAATACAGAAAGTAACATAGATAATAAACCTTCGCGGTTTGGTAACTTAGCTAATTCCATAACTTGCTCTAATGAAGCAACAGATCCTTCGATTAAACCAGCTTTTAATTCTAAAGCTTCGTGTTCTTTAGCGAAGTTGTATAATACGCGTGCAGGTGCAACAACGTCTTCTTTAGAGTATGCAACAGCAGTTGGACCAACGAATGCTTCAGATAAACCTTCGAATCCAGCAGCAGTTACAGCACGACGAGAGATATTGTTTTTTAATACTTTAAATTCAACACCTTCAGCACGTAATTGTTGACGTAATTCAGTTACCTCAGCAACAGTTAATCCACGGTAATCAACAACTACTAAAGAAGCTGATTCTTTGAATTGTGCTGTGTACTCAGCAACTAATTGAGATTTCATTTCGATTGCAGTAGCGCTCATTATTCACACCTCCTATGTTCGTTCTAAGTCCGTAGAAAAACCCTTTTGTCCATAAATTGTGGACAGAAGGGTGTAACTAAGGCATGAAAATAAATAATATATATATATCCAAAACCTCGGTAGGATCATTAAGCCAGAGGCCCCTACTGTCTACGGTAATTCTATTCAATTATCAATAAGAAAATTATTTTTCTAATGATTCAGATGCAACTTTGATACCAGGTCCCATAGTTGAAGAAACAGCGATGTTTTTCACGTATGTTCCTTTAGCTGCAGATGGTTTAGCTTTTAAGATAGTATCGTAAATAGCTTTGAAGTTTTCAACTAATTTTTGGTCTTCGAAAGAAACTTTTCCGATTGGAACATGTACGTTACCAGCTTTATCAACGCGGTATTCAACTTTACCAGCTTTGATTTCGTTAATAGCTTTAGTAACATCCATTGTTACAGTACCAGTTTTAGGGTTTGGCATTAAACCACGTGGTCCTAAAACGCGTCCTAATTTACCAACTTCAGCCATCATATCTGGAGTAGCTACAACTACGTCGAACTCCATCCAACCTTGTTGGATTTTGTTAATCATATCGCTATCTCCTACGAAATCTGCTCCAGCCGCTTCAGCTTCTTTAGCTTTTTCACCTTTAGCGAATACTAATACTGAACGAACTTTCCCAGTTCCGTGTGGTAATACCATAGCTCCACGAATTTGTTGATCCGCTTTACGTGGGTCAACTCCTAAACGGAAAGCTACATCTACAGTTGCATCAAATTTTGCAACGTTAGTTTTCTTAACTAATTCAACAGCTTCTTCTACAGAGTATAAAGTAGTAGAGTCAACTAATTTTTTGGCTTCGATGAATTTTTTACCTTTTTTAGCCATTCTAAGTACCTCCTAAATTGTGGTTAACGGAATCTCCTCCCACAGATTTAGGTTGTAATCTACAACCTAAAACGGTAGATTAGTCTTCTACAACGATTCCCATTTGTCTTGCAGAACCTTCAATAATACGCATTGCAGCTTCTACTGTATTCGCGTTTAAGTCTGGCATTTTTTGCTCAGCGATAGCACGAATTTGATCTTTAGTTAAAGTAGCAACTTTTTCCTTGTGAGGTAAAGAAGATCCTTTTTGTAATCCAGCAGCTTTCTTTAATAAGTCTGATGCTGGTGGAGTTTTTGTTACGAATGTGAATGAACGATCTTCGTAAACTGTGATGATTACTGGGATAATACTTCCCATTTGTTCACGTGTACGTTCATTGAATTCTTGACAGAATCCTTGAATGTTCGCACCTGCTTGTCCTAATGCTGGACCTACTGGTGGAGCTGGATTTGCTTTTCCTGCAGGAATTTGTAATTTAACAATACTTTTTACTGCTTTTGCCACGCGACACACCTCCTCTAAGTCCGTGATGTGGTTATTTGGGTGTTTCACCCTCCCACTTGATATGCATCACATATCAACTACGATAGTTTATCACCTTTTTTTATATTAGGCAAGATATTTTTTTATTCGACTTCGCAAATTTGAGAAAAATCTAATTCTACCGGTGTTTCGCGTCCAAATAAATCCACTAACACACTAACTTTACCATGTTCTTTGTCGATTGATTCGATTTTCCCAATTTGTCCTGAGAATGGACCAGCAGCTACTAACACTTGCTGTCCAACTTCAATATCTAATGAAACTTCTACACTTGTAATTCCCATCTTCTTAAGAATCGGCATAATTTCTTCTGTTGGAAGCGGAACTGGACGTGTTCCTTTACCACTTGATCCTAAGAACCCAGTTACTCCTGGAGTATTACGTACCATGTACCAAGAATCATCTGTATCGATCATTTCAACTAAGACATAACCAGGGAAAGTTTTCTTTACCTTCTCTTTACGTACACCGTCTTTAATTTTTACTTCTTTTTCTTCCGGAATTAATACTCGGAAGATTTTTTCTTGCATATTCATTGTTTCAATACGTTTTAATAAGTTAGTCATTACTTTATTTTCATAACCAGCATACGTTTGAACAACATACCAACGTTTTTCCACTATCATGACCTCCTACCCTAGTAAATTCATTACTTGGGAAATCACTAAGTCAACAGCAAAGAAGAAGATTGTTAATAAAGCAACAAAGATTAATACTTGTGCTGTATAACTTTTCATTTCCTTATCTGTCGGCCAAGTAATCTTCTTTAATTCAGCAGACACACCTTTAAAAAACCCTTTTACCTGACTCATCACGTAACCCCCTACAGTTTTACTTCGTTTCCTTATGCATTGTATGTTTTCCACAACGCTTGCAGAATTTTTTCACTACAAGACGCTCGCTGTGTGTTTGTTTATTTTTAACCGTTGAATAGTTACGACTTAAGCACTCGTCGCAAGCTAAAATTACTTTTGTGCGCATTATTTGACCTCACAATTTTTTATCTATTAACTTCATCTACTGTATCAAAAAGAGTCTTCATTGTCAATAAAGCTAGCAACTTTGCCCAGAAGATGAGTTTATTTTATTTAAATTCTTTAATTTGCTTTTACAACGACTTAAGGCATTGTCTACTTTTTTAGGGGGTACTCCTAAAATCGTTGCAATCTCAATATAATTATTATCTAAGAGATAGTATTTCAAACATATTTTTTCAAATTCGGATAAAATCCCCTCTTCTTTTAAGGCGGATTCAAGAATCAAGCGTTCATTTAACGTCTTATGGACTCGGTCTAAATAATAATACACTTGTGGTTCACAAGCGAGGCTAAGTCCAGGTTCACTATAATCGGTTAATTGATCAAGACCCGCACTTCTTTTTGCTTTACGATAAGCCGTTGTGATTGCATTTCGCACACAAGTCATCGAATAAGAATAAAAACTAGCCACTGATGTTTCATCAAATGTATCAATAGATTTGATAAATGCCATCCGCCCTTCTTGAAAAAAGTCCTCGTAATCAACGCCAACACCATAATATGAAGAGGCAATTTTTCCAATTAGCGGTGAATATTTCTGGATGAGGATATCTAAAGCTGCTTCATTTTGTTCACGAACTAAATATACCAACTCATAATCATTATATTCAACCTTCACTATACTCCTCCAATAGACTATTTAATAGGATTTCGTTTGTTATAAATCTCATACATCAATAATGCTGCTGCAACTGATGCATTTAACGACGTGACATGACCTCGCATCGGAAGGAACACTTTAAAATCACAGGCTTCTCGTACTAAGCGACTCACCCCTTTTCCTTCACTACCAATAACTAACCCTAAAGGTAATGTCGCATCAAGTGTACGATAATCTTGTGCTTCACTTGCATCCGTTCCTGCGATCCAAAGTCCCGCTTCTTTTAATTGATTAATTGCAACTGTTAAATTAGCAACACAAGCAACTGGGACGTGTTCAATTGCACCTGTCGATAATTTTGCCACTGTACTTGTTAATCCAACTGAGCGATCTTTACGAATAATAATTCCATCTACTCCAGACGCATCTGCTGTACGTAAAATCGCACCTAAGTTATGTGGATCTTCTAGTCCATCTAAAATTAAAATGAATGCTGGTTCCTCTTTTTGCGTGGCCTTTTTGATTAACTCATTTAAAGGCATATATGCATAAGGCTCAACGACAGCTAAGACACCTTGATGATTTCCTTTAATATCATATTTGTCTTTAACAAGCTGCTCAAACTTCTGCTTCGGTAATACTTTACAAGAAACGTTTTGCTTTTCAACTAATTTCATTAAGCCTGACTCATGTTGAGCAACCGCATCTGTGATAATCACTTCAAATACTTTACGTTTTGATTCTAATACTTCATTTACTGTATTTTTTCCGTAAATCACTTCACGATTACTATCTTTTTTAGAAGTAGCTTTTCTTTCTTTTTTAGGTGCTTGTTTACGATCATGTTTTGGTGCTTTCTCTTTCTTTGCACCTTTGACTGCTTTCGCCATTAGTTTGTCACCCCATCTTTAAATTCGATACTATAAGACACGATTTGATCTAATCTTTCTTTTTGTTCGGTTAAATATAGATAACCAATCAACGCTTCAAAAGCGGTTGAATGCGTATAAGTTAAAACATCTGTATTTTTAGGAACAGAACGACTTTTTGTATTACGCCCTTTTTTTACAACTTCTAATTCTTTCTCATTTAAGAGATTTTCTTCTATTAAATAAGCTAAAGTCGTGGCTTGTGCATGAGCAGAAACATATTTCACTGCTAACTGATGCAAACGATGTGGCTTATTAATTCCTCGTCTACAAAGCATCTCACGAACTTTTAAATCATAATATGAGTCACCTACAAAGGCTAACATCGTACTATTCATTTGATTGACTTCCATCTTCTCACGCGCCTTTTCTAATATCGTCATTATTATACACTAAATCATTCTCATTTAACGAAAAAGCTCCTTTAAACTGTGACTTTCACAGATTCGAGCTAATTTTACGAAAATATCTAATCTTCTACCACTGTAAAGTCCTTTAAAAATTCGCTTTTTTCTTAAATTCAATAAAAAAGACCCCATCACTCAGATGGAATCTTTATTATCATATCTTATTTTATAAAACATTTAAAGCCTGTAATTGTACTCTTAACTCATCAGCTTTAGCAAAATCTTTTGCTTTACGCGCTTCTTCCCAAGCTTTCATTAACTCGCGTTCTTCAGTTGTTAAACGTTTCTTACTTAAATCAAATCCAAAAATATAAGTCATATTTTGTAATGTCATTAACCCATATTTACAAGCTGCATCACTTGCCTTTGCACGTGTCATCTTATTAATTTCTTTAATCACACCATATAAACTTGTAATAGCATTTGATGTATTAAAGTCATCTTCAAGAGCTGCTGTGAATTGTTGCAGTAAAGTTTCAATTTCCGGAACCACTTCACCTTCAATATCTAAAGCATCAGCTAAATCAAGTTTTAAGTGTAATTGTTCAAATGTTGATTTAATTTTTTGCCACTCTTTTACGGCTAATTGAATAGTTTCATCTGTATAGTTAATTGGTTGACGATAATGAACGGATAACATAAATAAGCGGAAGGCATTTGGATCAATTGTTTCAATTAAATCTTTAACATTGATAACATTACCTAATGACTTACTCATTTTCTCATTATTTAATCCTAAGCGCCCCACATGCATCCAGTAGTTAGCTAAGTTATGTCCGTTCATGCATAGTGATTGGGCAATTTCATTTTCGTGATGAGGGAACTGAAGGTCTGTTCCACCACCGTGAATGTCAATTTTACTATTAAACTCTTTATTAATCATGACCACACATTCCGTGTGCCAACCTGGGCGGCCCGCACCCCAAGGCGAATCCCATGTAATTCCTTTATCAGTTTTTTTCCATAAAACGAAATCTAAAGGATTTTCTTTTTTTGAATCCTCTGCAATTCGGGCTCCAACTTCTAACTCTTCAATTTTTTTACCTGATAACTGACCATATTCGCGAACTTTATCAATACGGAAATAAACATCGCCATCAACAGCATAAGCAAATCCACGTTCCACTAATTCATTAATAAATTGAATCATTTCATCCATATTTTCAGTTACTTTTGGCATTGCAGTAAATGGTAAAGCATTTAATAATTGATTACATTCTAAGAAGTAGTTTAAATACTTGTTAGCAATCTCAGCTTCTGTTACCTCTTCTTCAATCGCACGGTTAATAATTTTATCATCAACGTCTGTCACATTTGAAACAAACTCAACTTCATATCCTAAATATTTAAAATAACGATGTACTAAATCGAAAAATAATACAGGGCGTGCATTACCAATATGAATGTAGTTATACACCGTTGGTCCACAAATATACATCTTTACTTTATTCTCTTCGATTGGTTTAAATTCTTCTTTCTCACGTGTATACGTATTATAAATTAACATTGTGAGTCCAACTCCTATCTTTCTATGTTGCAGTGACAATAAACTTTATCTGTCAAATATAAAGCTTCAAACACCCTAACAATCAGGGTAGTCTAGCAGTCACTAAGTTCTAGTCATGCTAAAACAAACTGCTTCTTAAATAACGATTATCTTCATTTTAATATATTTCCATTAAAATGGCTAGTTTGTATACTCAATCTCATAACCAGTTTCAATGAGTTTTTTTATTAAACGTTGTTTATGATCAGCATCTAACGTCTCAACTACAACAGTCACTTCTAAGTGATGCATCGATAATCCTTCTCGATAACGACTTTGACGAATAGTAAGAATATTTCCGAGCTCTTCGGCAATCGTTGCTAAAAAGGCATTTAACTCTCCTGGTTTATGATTAACCGTTACTTTAATTTCTGTTCGACGACCGGTTGTAATCATTGCATGATTAATAATACTTTCAATTAAGTTAATATCAATATTCCCCCCGGAAAGAATAGCCCCGACCTTCTTATTTTTCAAATCTAATTTTCTAGACATGATTGCAGCCACTGATACAGCTCCGGCACCTTCACAAACAAGATTACAATTTTCTAATAATAATAGAAAAGCTTGTGAGATTTCAGTTTCTGAAACAGTAATAATCTCATCGACATAGTCTTTAATAATTGAAAATGTTAAATCACCTGGTTCTCCAACAGCAATTCCATCAGCAATTGTCTTATTTACTGGTGTTGCCTCAACATGTCCACATTTTAATGACTCATACATAGAAGGGGCATTTTTCGTTTGCACCCCAATGACCTTAATGTTCGGATTAATCATCTTAACTGCTAAGGCAATTCCAGATGCAATTCCGCCACCCCCGATTGGAACAAGGACAACATCTAAGTCCGGTTGTTCTTGCATAATTTCAAGACCGATCGTTCCTTGACCAGCAATGACATACGGATCATTAAATGGATGTACAAATGTAGCTCCTGTCACTTCTTGAATCTCAATGGCTTTTTCATAAGCTTCATCATAAACCTCACCATGCAACACAACTTCGCCTCCGTATTTACGGGTTGCATAAATCTTTGCAAATGGTGCACTTTTTGGCATCACAATTGTTGATTTAATGCCTAGCTTACTTGCACTAATAGCAACCCCTTGTGCATGATTACCAGCACTTGATGCGACGACTCCGCATTTTTTCTCTTCATCAGATAAATGAATAATTTTATTATATGCCCCTCGAATTTTAAATGACCCTGATTGTTGGAGATTTTCAAGTTTTAAATAAACGTCTCCTTTCGTTAAATCACTTAATGTCTCCGAATAACAAAAATCCGTTTCTTTAACAACACCTTTTAAATTTCTTGCTGCTTCTACAATCATTTGAAATGTAACAGTTTCCACTTTAATTTCCTCCATTGATAGCCGCTTGTTTTACATCCTTTATTTTCCACAAATAACTTACCTTTATTCTATCACATAATATATTGAATCATAACTCTTAAAACCATTATATGGATATGTTATAATAATCATGATGATTAAATTTTTACAGACGATGAGTTCAAAAACTCATTTTTTTATAAGGAGGACTTTAAATGAACGTGATTTCAACGAAGGCTGCTCCGCAAGCCATCGGGCCTTACTCACAAGCAATTGAAGCAAACGGAACATTATATATCTCAGGACAAATTCCACTTGATCCAACAACAATGGAATTTGTATCAGATGAGGTTGAAGCACAAACTCATCAATGCTTAAAGAACATTCAAGCGATTCTAGAAGAAGCGGGATATTCATTAAATAACGTTGTTAAATGTGGAATTTTCTTAGCAGATATGAATGATTTCGCAACGGTTAACGAAGTTTATGGACAATACTTCAATGAGCATAAACCAGCACGTGCCTGTGTTCAAGTGGCACGATTACCACGTGATGCAAAAGTTGAAATTGAAGCAATTGCAGTTAAATAATTAAAAGGGAACCTTCAAATGGTTCCCTTTTTTCATTCTGTGGATAACTTATTTGTTTTTTTCAATATAAATTTTTAATGCTTCATTAGCTCTGATTAATAATTTAAAAACTAACACCCAAAAGAAAATAACTAACCCTAATATCGATATAACAATCAATAACTGTAATAATGCCATAACTCTTTCTCCCCCTCTTTTAATCTTACTTTCATTCTAACATTATTTCCTCACTAATCCTAAACATTATTTTACATAATTCTGCCTTAATAACCTAATCCTAATGAAGAAGCTGGATTGGGAGGTCAATATATGTTAAAGAATCTTAAATTTCGTAAATGGCTTGTTTTAGTCGCTAGTTTTGTAATTATGGCAGTCTCATTTAGTATCGTGAACAACATTACGTCCCTCTTTTTAGATCCTGTGACGAAAAGATTAGGAATATCTATTTCCTCATTTTCTTTTGTGTTTACGATTGGTGCCATTACAACTGCCCTCATGTCCCCAGTTATCGGTCAGTTAATGGCAAAAGTCCCTTTGAGCATTATTATGTCTTTAGGAGCCGTTTTAGCTGGTGGTGGATTTTTCTGTTATGCACTTGCCACAAAAATATGGATGTTTTATATCATTGCCATTGTTGTTGGAATCGGAACGACTTGCTTAACAACTATTCCGATTTCAACCGCCCTAACACATTGGTTTGAAGATAAGAAAGGAACAGCACTCGGAATTGCGATGGCAGGAGCGGGAACAGGATCATTTATTTGGATGCAAATCGTTTCTAGGATGTTGCTTAAACTGAGTTATCAAGCAACTTATGCTATTTTAGGATTGATTATCTTAGTAGTTTGTCTTCCACTTACCATTTTTATTATGAGAATGCCACCTGATACAATGATTGAAGCTAAAAAGAAAGAAAAAATCTCATATAAAGATATTCATTGGAGTCTCCAGCTCATATTATTTGCAATTGGATTGTTTCTACTTGGAATGAGCATTTCAGGAACAAAGATGCATATCCAGCCTTATTTAACGAATCTAGGTCATCCTTTAACCTTTAATGCGAATGTAGGTTCAACTCAAGCAGTCTTTGCTTTATTAGGAAGCTTAATAGGTGGCTATGTTTTTGATAAGTTAAGTTTGAGAACTTCAATTACCATTTTTGTTTCAATGGCTTTAATTAGCTACATCTGTTTAATTTATGGAGCATATTCAACTTTACTATTTATTTTTGCTGCTTTATTTGGTTTATGTTTATGTCTCCCTTCACTTCTTCCATCGTATGGAACAAGTGCGTTGTTTGGAAAAGAACATTATGCGATGCACTTAGGTTTTATTAATATGATTTTCACTTTTGGCGGTGCTTTAGGTCCAGTTATTTCAGGATTTATTGCGGATCACCTATCTTATACATTAGTTTGGGTCGTCTACTTTGTGTTCACTGTTATCTATTTAATCTTTTTGCTCATTTCATTAAGACAAAAAAAACCTCAGAATTAATCTGAGGTTTTTTCTGTTATTAAATAAACTTCTCAATACGAGAAACGACTGTATCTTTTCCTAATAACGCTAAAGCTTTTGGTAAGTCTGGGCCATGCATTTGTCCTGTTGTAGCAATACGGCAAGGCATGAATAACATTTTCCCTTTAGCTCCACTTGCTTTTCCAGCTGCTTTAACAGCTGCTTGAATTCCTTCTGCATTAAAATCTTCTAAAGCTTCTAATTGTTCTTTGAATGCTTTTAATGTTTCAGCAACTCCTTCTTGAGCGATGAAAGCTTGTGCTTCTTCGTCTAATGATAATTCTTCAGAGAAGAACTCATCATATAAGTCAACAATTTCAGCACCATATGATAAACGATCGTGGAATAATGAAACTAATTCAACTGCCCATTGATGCGTGCGTCCTTCTAAGATTCCCGCTTCAACTAAATGAGGCATACATAATTCTAATAATTCTTCATCTTCTAAAGCTTTAATATAACGGTTATTGATATACGCTAATTTTGCTTTATCAAATGTTGAAGGTGATTTAGATAAACGTTTTTCATCAAATAATTCGATTAATTGTTCATGAGATAAAATCTCTTCTTCGATTCCTGGAGACCATCCAAGTAACGCAATAAAATTAAACAATGCTTCTGGTAAATATCCCATGTTCGCATATTGTTCAATGAATTGAACTGTATCTTTGTCACGTTTTGATAATTTCTTACCATTTTCGTTAACGATTAATGTCATATGAGCAAATGTTGGAACATCCCATCCAAAGGCACGATAAACCATCATTTGTTTTGGTGTATTTGTAATGTGCTCTTCTCCACGGAAAACATGAGTAATTTTCATTAAATAATCATCAATAACAACTGCAAAGTTGTATGTTGGGATTCCATTACTTTTCATAATAACCCAGTCACCAAAGTCTTCTGAGTTAAATGAAATTTCCCCACGTACAATATCATTAAATGTATAAACTTCATTTTCAGGGACTTTAATACGAACTACATATTCTCCACGTGCTTCTAATTCAGCTAACTCTTCTTTTGATGCATTTAAGCAACGACGAGAGTAATGAATATTATCATGGCCATGAGTTGACATCGCTTCGCGTTCTGCTTCAAGCTCCTCACTTGTACAATAGCATTTATAAGCTAACCCTTTTTCAATTAACTCATCTACATACTTACGGTAGATATCTAAACGCTCTAATTGGCGGTATGGTCCATACTCTCCACCAACATCGAATGATTCATCCCACTCGATTCCTAACCAACGTAAGTAGTTCATTTGAGACTCTTCTCCACCTTCTACATTACGCTCAATATCAGTATCCTCAATACGTAAGATAAAGTCTCCACCGTGGTGCTTAGCAAATAAATAATTGTATAATGCTGTTCTAGCATTTCCGATATGTAAAAATCCTGTCGGACTTGGTGCATAACGAACACGAACTGTCATAATCTTGCCTCCTAATTAAAAATACTACTTTTATTCTTTTCATATTATATACGATTGAAACAAAATATTAAATATTTTCACGGAAAAAAAGCTAAAGAGGGGTCTTTAGCTTTCAATCTCTAATTTAAAATATTACTTTCATACAAAAAGTGCTACTGTTTTAAAATTGAATCTAATCTTTTAATTATGCTTTTTAAATAATAAAACGACACATTCTGCAGCAATTCCTTCTTCACGACCAATGAACCCTAACTTTTCACCACGAGTCGCTTTTACATTAACTTGATCTAAATTCGCCTCTAAATCTGCTACTAAATTAGCACGCATGGCATCAATATGTGGACGCATTTTAGGACGCTCAGCATAAATCGTTGCATCTAAGTTTCCTAACACATATCCCGCTTCATCCATCATTGCTTTTGCTCCACGTAGTAAAACACGTGAATCTGCCCCTTTATATTTCGGATCAGTATCAGGAAAATGCGTTCCAATATCTCCTTTAGCTAAAGCTCCAATGATTGCTTCTGTCACAGCATGACAAAGTGCATCTGCATCACTATGCCCTAAAAGTCCTTTAGTATGTTCAATTTCAACGCCACCTAAAATTAACTTTCGACCTTCTACTAATTGATGAATATCTGTTGAATGTCCAATTCGAATCATACGACTTCTTGTATCTTTAAAAGAATACAAGACCTCCTCTCTTTATACATTAATTTTAAATTCGTGTTTTCTCACAAGAAATTACATTCCCGTCAGCTGCATTGAACTCATAGTCATACTCATAAGTTCCATCTGATACTTCAACTTCATAAATGTTCATCAGATGATCAAGTTCAAGTGAAATTTCTGTAATCGTTGCATGAGGAACAAGCTCTGACACTTTTTCTTTTATCTCATTTATATCAAGAACCGATCCTTCTGAATTGGACGTCGATACTTGATACAATCGTTCTTGTTTTTCTTTTAAAATAGTTCCATCTGTTGCACTGATTTCAAATCTATACTGATAAGTATCGTCCGTTGCCGTTGCTTTCACTTCATAAATCAACTGCTCATCATCTTCCTCAAGGACAATTTCTGTCACAGTTCCTGTGATTTGACTAAGGACAATCTCTTTTGCTCTTTCTGAATCAATCACTGGGGAAGCTACTGTTGATGATTTAAACTCCTGCTCTTGTTTTAAAATGGTTCCATCAATCGCACTAATTTCAAACTCGTATTCAGTCATGCCTTCAATCAGTGTAATCTCGTATGTTGGAATCAGATCATCTTCATCGTAAGAAACCTTAGTAATCGTTCCACTTGATACTTGATCTAATGCAATATCTTTAGCTTGCTGCATTGTAATGATAGTTAAAACTTCTCTTTCATTTCCTTGATTAGCATCACAGCTAAAAAGAACGACTGCTAATCCTACCGTTGAAACTAATAAAGTTTTTTTCATTCATATCTCTCCTTCCATTTAACTAAATAAGCATCATTTTTTCAACACTAATCACGATTTATATTAAAGAAATGCCTAGAACTGATTTAAATGTATGAACTTATTCATAGCCTATCAGATTTCATCATAAAGATACCGGCAGTATAACAAGCTTTAACCTTTTTATCTATAAAAAGACCAAAAAAGCAGTTGAAACTAATCAACTGCTAATAACTGTTCAGCCATCAATAAATCCTCTGGTGTTGTTAGTTTAATATTTGTATATGCTCCTTTAACGATATGAACGGAAGCAGTTGTATATTTTTCAATTAAGCTGGCTTCATCTGTTCCTAAAAAAGCTGCTGCCTTTGCTGCTTCATGCGCCTGTTTTAATAAATTTGTCGGAGAAGCTTGTGGAGTTTGAACACTGTACATTTCATCACGATTTGGAGTCTCAACGACAACACCATTAATGACACGTTTCATCGTATCTTTAACAGGAATGGCTACAATCGATGGATGCCCGACTTTTGCAAGCTCATAACATTGTTCAATCATTTCATTTGTGACAAATGGACGTGCACCATCATGAACTAATACAATATCTTCACGAACAACTTGCAATCCATTATAAACACTATATTGGCGCTCAGCTCCACCTTTAACAATCTCAATTCGTGAATCATCTATCTGAGCCTGACATAAAATTTGTTTCATTGTCTCAATTTCTAATCCATTGACAACTAATACGATTTGGCTACAATTCATATCACTTAAGAACTTCTTAATCGTATGGACAATGACCGGTTGGCCTTGAAGGATGTGTAACATCTTGTTATATCCTAATCCCATACGACTTCCAATTCCAGCTGCTAATATTAATATACTGTACATACTACACCTCACATCTAGTAAATAAGCCCCCAAAGCTGGGGGCTATTATATTTAAAAACTATAAAATAATCTCTTTAATTTGATCATCTTTACGATCTAAGTAATGAAGTGATTGAATACGACGAACTGTACGTGACTTCCCACGAATAACTAATGTTTCTGTTGTAGCAATTCCATCTTCACACGTAATTCCATCTAATAAGTCACCTTTTGTAATTCCTGTTGCAGAGAACATGACATTATCACTTTTAGCCATGTCTTCTAATTTTAAGATTTCACCTGATTTAACACCCATTTCTTCACAACGACGTGCTTCATCTTCACTCATGCGAATATTTTCTTCTGTTTCACCTTTTACATCTTTACGTAACACTAAACGTCCTTGCATATCTCCATCTAAAGCACGAATTACAGCTGCTGAAACGACACCTTCTGGTGCTCCACCAATTCCATAAACCATATCTACTTCACTAAATGGCATACAAGTTAAGATAGATGCTGCAACATCTCCATCTGGAATCGCAAATACACGTACTCCTAAGGCTTGCATTTGTTTAATTTGCTCATCATGGCGTGGTTTAGCAAGCGTCATAACAGTCATAGCTGATAACGGTTTATTCACTGCCTTTGCAACGCGACGAATATTCTCTTCTAATGATTCATTTAAATCGATGACCCCTTTAGCTTTAGGTCCAACGATTAATTTTTCCATATACATATCTGGTGCTTTCAAGAATGATCCCTTTTCTCCAACAGCAAGTGTTGTCATCGCATTTGCTTGACCCATAGCTGTCATACGTGTCCCTTCAATTGGGTCAACAGCAATATCAACATCATCCCCAAATCCTGTTCCAACACGTTCTCCGATATATAACATTGGCGCCTCATCGATTTCACCTTCACCAATGACAATCTCACCGCGAATATTAATCTCATTTAATACGTGACGCATCGCAAGTACTGCTGCTCCATCTGCTGCATTCTTATCTCCACGTCCTAACCATTTATAACCTGCTAAAGCTGCCGCTTCAGTGGCACGAGAAAACTCAATTGCTAATTCACGTCTCATGTTGAAACCCTCCTAAATGATAAAATTCCTCTCTCATTATATCAAAAAATGTTAATATTTGTTTAACTTTCGTCAAGTTCTGAAATAATTTACATCGTTTTAGAACGAAATAAAAATTGAATTCTACTCTAAAATTAGACAGAAATCTTTATACTTAAGAAAGAACAATTATTCACTAGCTTATAACTTCAAACCCAATTTAAATAAAAACCTATGCAATAATATGAATTTTAAAATATCTTTCGATTTATTTATATATAAGTAGCGATAAGTTTTTCATAGCTGAAAAACTTTTAGCGCGACTATAGTCTGCCTTGAACTCCCTACCAGTGGAGGATACATG
>JAUMTV010000129.1 GCA_030531025.1 Turicibacter sp. | reverse complement strand
CAGTATTTTTGTTTGCCACCTTAGATGTAGAATACTTATCTGTTTATATATAGTTGAAAGTAATTGATCATATTTGTTTTAATACCTTTAAAACTTGTTGTGCGCGATAATTACGGCTATTAGCTAAGTGTTTCAATCTAATCTTATTAATTGATGAAAAAGCGGTTTCTGTTGCTGAAAAGTAAGCTGACATGATGATTAAGAAGATTAGAGTGATAATCAGGAAAATCTGGTCATCGACTATATACTCACATCCTTGTATCTAGATTATTAGTATATATGTGATTTTTAATTAAAATATGTTTTTTTATTTTATCCTAAAATATTGAAAAATATGGTAATCTATTAATGGTATGAATAAGGGGGAGTATAATGAAACAGATAAAGGAATCATTAAATTATAAATGGATTAATTATTTAGTTTTTTTGATTGGAATATTAGTGACTATCCATATTATCATTCTTATTTTTCCAATCATCAAACCTGTTTTTTCTGCTATTTATATGATTATTTGTCCTTTTTTAATTGCTACGTGTATGGCCTATCTTTTAAATCCACTCGTCGATTTCTTTTGTCGTTTAAAAATTAAGCGTTCATATTCAATCTTAATTACATTTATCTCGATTATTGGGACCATTGTTTATGCTATTTTTAGTTTGATTCCACATCTAATGATGAGTGTACAAGATATTATGGATCAAATTCCAGCTTTAATGGTGAGAGTTGAGGCTTTATTAGAATCATGGCAATTTGATTATATGAATCTTTATCAGTATGATTTTAGTAGTTTATTTTCTCAAAACTCAAAATTCATTGAAATTTTTTCAAGCTTTTTATCTACATTAGGAGTATGGATTTCATCATTTAGCAGTAGCTTCACGATGGTACTTGGAATGGTTTTATTAGTTCCTGTTGTTTTATATTATATTTTAAAAAACTTTTATGAAATTCGTGAACGGATAAAATCATTTTTACTTCATCATAAACAAAACCGACTTTATCACGCTTTGAAAGAGTCAGAAGAGGTAGTGAAAGGATATGTGTCAGGAACTTTATTAGTCTCACTCGTTTTATCTATCATTGCTTCTATTTATTTTTCGATAATCGGCTTAGAAAATGCTATTGTTTTTGGAACACTTATTGGATTTTTAAATATTATCCCGTATGTTGGGCAAGTGATTGGAACCATTCCAGCTGCTATTTTTGGATTGATGGTTTCAGTATGGACACCAGTTTATGTCATTATTGGAGTGATGGCTTTGAATTTTATTGAAGGAAACTTTATTAAGCCGTTTGTCTTTTCAAAGTCTATTGATTTTCATCCGGTTATACTATTAACACTTATTATTATAGGGGGACAAATTTTTGGAGTTGTTGGAATGATTTTTATTATTCCAATTGCGGGGATTGTTAAAATTATTTGTCGTTATGGATTTGAATGGTTAAAAGAATGGAAACAAAAAGTTCGCTAGCTGCGAACTTTTTTTTGTCGAGTATTTAGAATAAATGTGAATCTTACATATCATACGTTTTCATCACATACAGTTTAAAGACTTTAATGGAATTTATCATTGCAATAGGGGGATCAGTTAAATGGGAGCACTACTACTACAATATTTAATTTTATCATTTGTAGTTGTGTTATCGTCTGTTCGTATTTCATCATGTGTTGATCAACTATATAAGTCCAGATAAGTTTTTTACATCGTAAAAAACTTTTAGCTGGACTATAGTCTGCCTTTCACGGCACAACGATCAAACATTTAGTGTGTCGTGATAAATGTAGATTTTATTTCTGTTTATATATAGATAAGCAAACAAAAATAGGAGGCGCAGTCATAGCAGGAGTGACTTCACTTCCTGAGTTGATTACGAGTATTTCTTCTATTACTATGTTAAATAATCCAGATTTAGCTTTTGGGAATATTTTAGGAAGTAATGCGTTTAATATTTTTATTTTAGCTATAGGTAATTTGATTTTTTTGAAATATATGCTTTTTAACCATACTGGGAAGTCAAATACTAAAACGAATATTATTATATAAGTCCAGATAAGTTTTTCATATCGGAAAACTTTTAAAGCCCTAGCAAAGGAGGATTAGATTATCTTTGATAATCGCTAGGTGACCCATTCCCTACTAATTGAGGAAACATGCTTCGCATGGTAGGTGACCCCTGGACGATAGTCTGTCTTAGTATTAAAGCGGCTTCTCAACCAAGTCTGTTATAAAAATATGAAATACATATCTGTTTCTATATAGTACGATAATTTATTTAATTATATTATTTAGTTTCTATAGTTTAAGCTTGGGAAAAGTGGGCCATATTGGAATCTCTTCGATTTTTATTGCTATGTTATATTATATTAATTTAAAATTTATATCAACTGAGGAGGAGAATTCTGAAGACTCAGAAGAAGAAACATCGAGTTGTTCTTTACCTGCGCTTATTTTTTAGCTTATTTTTTTTGAAATTATGATAATTATTTCAAGTCTCTCGATTTCAATCACTACGGATAAGATTGCACAGCAAACAGGAATTGGATCTTCATTTATTGGCGCAATGTTTTTAGGGGTGGCTACATCACTTCCAGAAATGACAAGTTTAATTAGTTTAATTAAATTAAGAAATTATGACTTAGCAGTAGGAAATATTGTAGGAAGTAACTTATTTAACTTTGGCATTATTGCATTAACAGATCTTTTTTATCTTTCAGGTAGTATTTTTGAAATTGCTGATACATCAAATACGTTACTTGTCGTAGTAGGATTATGTAAATCTATCATTTTAACTTATATGTTGTTAAGAAAAGAAGTAAAGAATTTATTTTCTTATTGTTTACCCTCATTAATTATTGTTGGAATATATTTCTATTTTATAGTTGTATCCTTAAATAATGGTTGAAAATGTAACATATATATGGTACATTTTTGTTATAGTTTAAGGAGGGTTTAGGATGTTTCAATACGGTGTTGTAGATATTTTATTTATGATTGTCTCTGTAATCCTAATTATTTTAGTAGCCTTACAAAGTTCTAAACAAGGGTTAAGTGATTCTCTTTCGGGTGGTAATAGCGAGCTATTTAAAAATCAAAAAGAGCGTGGAGCAGAAGCTTATATCGTACGTGCAACATATATCTGTTCAGTTGTTTTTCTTGTTTTAGGATTAATTATCTTTATGAAGTAATATGCAAGTCCCGGTAAGTTTAATGCATAGATACATTTAGCGGGACTTAGAATATTATCCTATTAAACCATTTGAATAACTAAGACTGATTTTGAAAAATCTGAAATATATTTTATTTTCTATTATATAGATGACTCATATTCAACTAGAATATGAGTTTTTATTTTTATTAAATAGTATAATTAGAGTAATTTTCTAGTAGATTAATTTTGGTCACTATTTGCTAAAAGTTATTTAGAAGATACGCATGCTCTGTAATTAGTTTGTCTTGTAGATTAGATGTAATATTATCCACAATCACTTAATATAAAATGATCATCAGCTTTCTTTTTAAACTAACTATACTAATTTAATTCAAAATCATTTTTATTATTAATGAGCATCTTTTGTGATAGTTTAATGATACATTGTAGTTAATTTTATTTTTACATTATAACTGTTCTAAATATTGTTACTCGATGATAAAATTTGGCTGTTTTTCTAAGCTGATAAGAGGAATAGTGATATAAAATAACCACATTTGTATAAAATAGTGATAGATAAGTCAAATAACGTACTTTATCTTATTATAGCAAAAAGTGGTTAAATGTTTGTTTACTTATGATAGAATATAACTTATGAGTTGGAGGTGTGCTATTTGCGCAATACAGTATTAGAATTATTAGGATCTAGCCAATATGAGGCGATGACGATTGATGAATTAGTGGAATATTTACAAATTGAAGGAGCCGATGAATTTAAGGAATTTGTTAAATTAATGGTGAAACTTGAAGACGAGGGAATTGTTGTTCGCTCAAAAAACGACCGTTATGATTTAGCACGTGATTTAGGTTATTATAAAGGAATTATCTCAATTCATCCTAAAGGATTTGGTTTCGTTGAAATCGATGACATGGATGATGTTTATGTTCGTAGTGAAGATTTAAATGGTGCGTTACATAAAGATACCGTATTAGTTAAGATATTACCTTCATCTAAAGGTGATAGCCTAGAAGGAGAAATTGCTCAAGTTCTTGAGCGTGGGATGACAGAGTTTATTGGAACATATTATGAAATCAAACAAGTTGGATATGTTAAACCTGATAATTCACGTTATCATGCCGTAGTTGCCATTCCAAAAAACAAAACTAAGGGGGCAGTTAAAGATCATAAAGTTCGTGTCCGTATTGTGGATTACTTAGAGAATAATGTAGTTAAAGCAGAAGTAACTGAAATTTTAGGACATAAAAATGATCCAGGAATTGATATATTATCAGTTGTTTATAAGTATGATATTGTTCCTGAATTTAGTGAGGATGCATTAAAACAAGCTGCTGAGATTCCAAATGAACCTGATCCAGAAAGCTATAAAGGACGTAAAGATTTACGTGGAGAAACGATTGTCACTATTGATGGTGATGACGCGAAAGATTTAGATGATGCTGTTCATGTTCGTATGCTTGATAATGGAAACTATTTATTAGGTGTCTCAATTGCTGATGTGTCTTACTATGTGACAGAAGGGTCACCGCTCGACCGTGAAGCGTTCTTCCGTGGAACAAGTGTTTATTTAGTAGACCGTGTAATTCCAATGATTCCTCATCGTTTATCAAATGGAATTTGTTCATTAAATCCACAAGTAGATCGTTTAACAATTACTTGTGAAATGGAGGTTTCAAGTGATGGGGAAGTTGTGAGTCATGAAATCTTCCCATCAATCATTAAAACAACTGAGCGTATGACGTATAATCATGTGAATCGTATTTTAATTGATGAAGACCCAGAGCTTTGTGAACGTTATAAGGATTTAGTACCAACATTTAAACTCATGTATGAACTTTCTAAAATTTTACGCCAGAAACGTCATGATCGTGGATCAATTGACTTTGATTTAGAAGAATCAAAAATTATCGTTGATGAATATGGATTCCCAATTGATGTTGTATTACGTCAACGAGAAATTGCTGAACGTATTATCGAAGATTTCATGTTAGCGGCTAATGAAACAGTAGCTGAACATTTCCATTGGATGGATGTACCATTCATTTATCGTGTCCATGAACATCCAAAACCAGAAAAGTTAGAACGTTTTTATAAATTAGCACGTGCGTTAGGTTATGAGATTAAAGGAACAAAAGAAAATGTTCATCCAAAAGCACTTCAAATGATTACTGAAGCTGTTCATGGAAAGCCAGAGCATGCAGCAATTAATACGATGATGTTACGTTCTTTACAAAAAGCACGTTACAGTGAAGAAAGTTTAGGACACTTTGGATTAGCGGCAGAATTTTATACACACTTTACCTCACCAATTCGTCGTTATCCTGACTTAGTTGTTCACCGCTTAATCCGTCGTTATTTATTTGATCAAGATTTATCAAAAGAGACATTAGATTACTATACAGCAGTTATGCCAGAGATTGGTGAGCAAACATCAAAACGTGAGCGTGATGCCATTGATGCTGAACGTGAAGTAGAAGATATGAAAAAAGCAGAATATATGACTCAATTTATTGATGAAGAATTTGAAGGAGTTATTTCATCTGTCACTAAATGGGGAATGTATGTTGAGTTACCAAACACAGTAGAGGGACTTGTTCATGTTAATGATTTAACAGATGATTACTATGAGTTTGATGAAGATAACTTAGCTTTAATTGGTCGTCGTACAAAGGCTATTTATAAAATAGGGGATATTGTAAAGGTCATTGTTGCGGCAGCAAGTAAAGAAGAACGTACGATTGACTTCCAATTAGTTGGAATGAGCAAAAGCCGTCAAAAACGAGGATTTAAACGAATTGATACGCGAGGAACTTCTACTTCAAAAAATAATCGCTCTAAAGATAAGAAGGGAGATAAAAAAGACTATCGCCCAGTTCGTTCACGCAAATCATCAAAACCATCAGACAAAACATTTAAAAATCCAAAGCCAAAAAGAAAAAAAGCAAAAGGTACAAAGTCGACAAATCAGACAAAAAATAAAAAATAGTATAAATACTGAAAGGGAGCAGTTAAGTCATGATGAAGAAATTAAAAACTATTAAGTGGCGTAATGTCGTCTTATTCTTATTCGTCATGGTTGGTTTATTAGTATTAGCACAATCATTTGTGCTACCTGATATGGTTGGATGGGATGTGGATCGTGTCAAGCATTATGAGGCAGCCAACGATATTGATATTAAATATAACAATGTCTATTCTGACACAGTACCCTATGGAACTGTTACCAACCAAGAGAGATGTGAAAAAACAGAAGAATGTGATGTTATTCTAACATTTTCTAAGGGGAAAGATGTTTCAAGTAAGTCCGATATTGAGATTGAAACGTATCTAAATCAGTTAATCGAAGAAGAACGTTTAAAATCAAATGATATCATCTATAATGAGCCAACTTATTCAACTGAGGTGAATTCAGGTTATGCTATTGTCTATGATGCTAACCCTTATGAAGGAGTTATTGAAATAACATTTTCACTAGGTCCTGAGATTCATGTTTATGAGGCAACGATGGTTGCTGTAGGTGATATTTTATTACATGATACGGTTTATAATGATTTTCGCTTAGAAGGAGATACTTTTGATTTCAGTCCGTTATTTGAAGCCATCAAGAAATATATTGAACCAGCTGATTTTGCCTTTGCGAATCAAGAAACAAATATTGGAGGAACAGAAGTCGGTCTATCTTCTTATCCAAACTTCAATAGCCCGTATGAAATTGCAAGAGATTTAATCTCAACTGGATTTAATATGTTTGCTCGTTCGAATAACCATACGTTAGATAAAGGTGAAGCGGGTGTTATTGCAGCACAAAAAAACTGGGAAACGTTTGAAGGAATTATTACAGCGGGATCAACTGACTCACAAGAGAAACGTGATCAAATTCCTGTCATTGATAAAAATGATATTAAGATTGCTTTATTATCATATTCTTATGGATTTAATGGATATCAAGTTCCAGAAGATAAACCATACTTAGCAAATGAGTTTGACTATAATCAAGCAACCATTGATATTGAAAAAGCAAAAAGTGTATCTGATGTTATTGTTGTTTCTATGCACTGGGGAATTGAATACTCAAATGTTCTAAGTGAAGCGCAACTTGAACAGGCTCAATGGTTATCAGATCAAGGGGTTCATGTGATTCTTGGAACGCATCCACATGTCTTACAACCGATGGCTCGTCTAACTGGAAAAGATGGAAATGAAACTTTAGTAGCGTATTCATTAGGTAACTTTATTTCAGGACAAGTTGGACTTGAACGCCTAGTTGGTGGTATTATGAAATTTGATATTAAGAAAACAACAATCGGTGATGATGTTCAAATTGAAATTAGCCAACCACAATTTATGCCAACTTATAATTATGCTGAGAATTCAGCTTCAGATTATAAGTTAGTACCACTAGTGGATTCATCACAAGCAGAGTATTTTGAAGCAATCAAGTCATTAATGGAAAATTACTCACAAAAAGTAGATGTTGTTGATTATATTACTTATAATGAATTAGAAGAATAAAGTTCTAAAAAGGTGGTGAAGAGATGCCAAAAGGTGTTGGATCAACAATTGCTCAAAATAAAAAGGCAAGTCATGATTATTTTATTGAAGATACCTTTGAAGCGGGATTAGTTTTACAAGGAACTGAAATTAAAGCCATTCGTGCAGGAAAAGTGAATTTACGTGATTCATTTGTTCGAATTGAGAGAAATGAAGCTTTTGTTCACAACATGCATATTGCTCATTATGAACAAGGAAATCGATTTAATCATGATCCACTTCGTACACGAAAGTTATTACTTCATAAAAGAGAAATTGCCCGATTGATTGGAGTTCAAAAGATGGGAGGATATTCATTAATTCCATTGAAACTCTATATTAAAGATGGTTATGCAAAACTCTTATTTGGGACAGCTAAAGGTAAGAAAAATTATGATAAGCGTCAAGATTTAAAAGCTAAAGATGCTAATCGTCAAATTGAAAAAGCTTTACGTGATCGTCAAAAGTATTAATGATAGAAGAAAAAGACAATACATCATCTATGTATTGTCTTTTTCTTTGTATATATAAGTCCAGATAAGTTTTTCATATCGGAAAACTTTTAGCTGGACTATAGTCTGTCTTAGTATTAAAGCGGCTCCTCAACCAAGTATGTTATAAAAATATGAAATATATATCTGTTTCTATATATAAATAAACAGTTAAGCCCTAGGTGAAGGTGAGATAGCATATTGTTCTTTAGTTTTTTATGCTAGTATTAACAGAGAAAGTTTATGCTTATTAATAATCAAACAGAGTTTTAAATATATAAGTCCAGATAAATTTTCTTCATAGAAAATTTAAGCCCTACTAGCGGT
>JAUMTV010000128.1 GCA_030531025.1 Turicibacter sp. | reverse complement strand
ATCTATTTTAGGAGGAGAGAATTATGTTTAACAAACGTAACAAAAAACGCGGATTTACGTTAATCGAATTAATTATCGTCATCGCAATCATCGCTATTTTAGCGGCAATCGCAGTCCCAGCATTCGGACAAATCCGTCAAAAAGCAAATGCATCAGCAGATTTAGCAAATGCACGTTCAATTTTTAGTGTAGTAGCAACTCAAATCACAAGTGATGAGATTACATTACCAGCATTAAAAGACGGTAGCTCACAACCTAAATACTATTCTGTAGGATTTGTTGGTGAAGGAGAGGGTACAGCAGTAGCTATGAATTCGTCAGAGTTAAAAGTTAAGCAAATTACTAATGGCTACTTTGTAGTATCTTTAGACACAGAAGGTGACATTGCTGTAGGATATTCGAAAACTAATATTCCTAAGGGTGGATTAGAAGAGGCACCGGATGACTATGAATTCTTATATGGTGATGAGGAGCATATCCCTACTCCACCTGTTGGTTCTTAATTTAATTTATAGGAAAAGTGTAAAGTTTCGGCTTTACACTTTTTAAAAATATGAGTATGAGTTGAGGTGAAGAGTTATGGAAGAGAAGAAGAAGTTTGATTTGAAGACAATTTTGACAATGGATATAAATGATTTATTTAAGAAAAAAGTTGGTTCATCTGCAAAACAGTCAAAAGTTAAGAAAACTAAGTTGATGATGAAACCTGTGGTTTCATTTGATTTTGGAAGTGAGTCAATCAAGGTAGTTGAAGGTCGCTATTTTAATGGGCAATTAAAGGTAATGAATTATTTTTCAGTTCCAACTCAAGGAACTCTTGAAGATGGGTGTATTGTTAATGAGAAGTTATTAATTAAAAATTTAGAGGCTGCATTAAAGGAGCATAAGGTGAAGGCCAAGCATGCCATTTGTACGTTAAATTCAACACAGATTATTAATCGTGAATTATTTGTTCCCGTTGTTGAGGAAGATGAGTTAGATACAGTGGTTCGTTTTGAGATTCAGCAGTTTTTACCGATTAATCTTTCGGATTATTTGATTCAGTATGTGATTTTAGATCAAGTTGAAGTGAATGGTGAGCCTCGTTTAAAGTTGAATGTGGTGACATTCCCTGAAAAAATGGCAGCTACTTATTATAAAGTCTTAAAAGAAGTAGGTTTGAAACCATACGCCTTAGATGTAACTTATAATGCACTGGGGAAATTAGCAAATCACACACAACTATTAAATGAAGTGACGGATTCAAAAGGTGCGGTTGCTTTTGTTGATATGGGGGCTCAATCAATTGATTTAAATATTTTCACGAACGGTAATGTTCAATTTACACGTTTAATCAAATCTGGTGGTAGTATTATCGACGAAAGATTAAATCAATTGCCAGATATGTCAATAAAATCAGCGGCATCTTTAAAGAAAACTGCTGATTTAAATCAAGATGATATGGTTTCCCGAATTTTACGTGTATGTGTGGATGAGATGATGTATGAATTAGAGCGTGTTTTACAGTTCTATCGTAATAAATCAGTTGGAAACCAAATCGATCATATTTTTATTTTAGGTGGCTGTTCAAACATTAAAGGATTAGAGGGTTATATGAGTGAAAAACTGTCTATCCCAACATCGCAAATTAAAGCATTAAGAAATGTCGAATTTTTAGAAGAATTTACTCAAATTCATCAATACGCCAATGCTATTGGTGCATTGATTCGTTTATAAGGGGGTGTGCGTGTGAAACGAGATATTAATTTTTTTAGTACGTACCAATTAAAAAATCAAGATAAGCACAGTCAAAATCTTTATGGCTATCTTTTAGGAAGTGCGGTTGGATTATTTATTTTCGGGACGTTTGGAGTCAATCAATATCAACTCATGAAGGTTAATCGTCAAATTTCAGATTTAGAAGAAAAGTTAGCCGATCCTATCATTCAAGAACAGATAGAGGAATCTGACCGTGCCTATAAAATAGCCGAGCTTTTAGAACAGTACGATAGTGGTTTGAAATCGTTATTAATAAATATTGAATCGCGTGATTTAATAACGACACAAAAGTTAGATTTAATTAGTTCAACGATTCCATCTGAGGTTCAATTTGGAAGCTTGAGTATTACGAATACAACGATTACAATTTCGGCAACTTCTACCTCACGTACAGCGATTGCAGAAGTTCAACATAACTTGAAACAATTAGACTTTATTGCTGATGTATATATTGGTTCAATTGGCGGAACTGAGTCCTATAGTTTTAGTTTAAATTGTACGTTAAAGGATGTGAACTAAGATGAAGATTAGTCAAAGAGAAAAAAACTTATTAATACTTGTTGGATTCATCTTAGTCGGAGTGTTATATTATCAATTTATCTATACTTCACAAAAAGAAAAGTTAGAGGTGGCTGAGAGTAATTTAATGACAGTTCAAACACGGTATGATCAAGTCATGTCAAATATTGCGACTTTAGAGCAACGTCAAGAGAAAATTAAGGGATTAACTACAAGTATTACTGAACTTACCTCTGTTTACTATCCAACTCTGATTCAAGAAAAAATCATTTTAGAGTTAAATGAGATAATTGAGGAAACTGGGATTACAGCAACTTTTTCGTTTTCACCGATAACGGCACAAAGTGTTCAAGGGTTGAGTGCTGGTCAGTACTTGAAACCACAAAGTACGTTAGAGCCATTAGTGGAGGAGTTACAGGGATTACAGTCAAGTAATCAAGACGTAGAGGAATCGGAAGATGCAGAAAATTCATCAACTGATAATGTGAGTACTTCTTTGGCAACAGCGGAAGTTTTAACGGTTTCCATTACCTTTAATGGGAGTTATGAAACGGTTAAAGCATTTATTGATACGATTCAATCTTGGACGTATAACTTAGTGATTACTAATTTATCATTAAGTCCTCAAAGTGAGAGTGAGGTAGCTGGAAGTTTTAATTTAGAGTTTTATGGAATTCCGAAGTTACAAGAGCAAGATCACGATTATTTACAATGGACGCTTGAAAATACGTATGGAAAAGAGATGCCATTCTCAACAGGTGTGGCAAACGGGGCATATCATACAAGTCTTGAAGAATTAATGGAACTTGGTGTGCGTGTGAATGATTTGATGATGGTTGTTCGGTCAACAACATCAGATATGCCAACTGTAACGGTTGGAAAGGCGAATGATGAAACGCGCGAATCATATATCTTCTCGGATAAAGCTGAGATTGAAGAAGTTGAAATTCAATTGTTACAAGAAGGTGAAACATATTATTATAAATATTCTTTAGGGGATCAACATTATCCACAAGATAGTTCTCAAGGAATAGAGTTTTCACCGATCTCTAGTACCATTAATATTCAAATTTTAAGTGAAGAGCGTGTGACGGTATCAGATCAATCAGGTGTTAATGTTAAGATTGTGAATCAAACGGATAAAGTGGTAGATGTAGAAATTAAAAATGATGATAAAATAACGCCGCGTGTCACAATAATTAAAGATGGTCAAGTAACTATAACAAATAAGTAGGTGATGAGATGCGACCTCAAGAATCACAGAAAAAAAGCCGAAAGACTGTAGGGGGAACTTTACAGTCTATCTGTGTATATAAAGGAAAAAGAAAAGGACTCACCTTAATTGAAGTTATTATTAGTTTAGCACTCTTTTCGTTGATAGCAATTCCTGTTTTTGGATTTGCTAACATGAGTGTCGAAACAAATAAAAAAGCAGAGCTCAAACAACAAGCAGCTTTACTTGGTCAAAGTATTTTCGAAGAACTGGGTGGGATAGAACAACTAATCGTTGGAGAAAATGATTTGTTTGGGAAAATAGTTGTTATATCAGAATCTTGTGATGAGAGTGAGTACTGTACTGATGATTTAGAAATAGATCGGTTTATGGTTAATATTCAATTTAGTGCATTGAAGAAATCATCTCGTATGGAAAATATAGAATTTATAACTGAGGGAAGTGAAGTGCATCAGGTTAGCGGATTAGAATCAACTACAGGTAATATAACGAATTCTGATGGTGATAGTGAAGAAGTTGTTCACCCTCAACAAACTAAAACATTGGATTTATATGAGATTGAAATTGGGGTTTATAATCATCAGTCGGAAGAGTTATTATTTAATGGGAATCGGGTTTTACCTTTAAATTTTATTTACAAGGAGGGAGATGAATGAAGCGTAAAAAAGGATCTAGTTTAATTACAGTTATTATTTTTATGATGTTTTTAATGATTGTTGGGGCTGCAACTATTACGATGACAATGATGGATTATAAGGCTCGCGTTAATGAAAGTAAGAGAATAGAGCATCTTTATGGGGCTGAATCTGGTCTTGAGATTGCGTATGATATTTTAGTAAAAGCGTCTGATTATGCAATTAATCAGGCAGTTGAGGTGACAAATAAGCAATTCACGCTAGATAAAACAAAATCGGCAACTGAACGGGTGAATTTAGATGATCTATTTAAGAAGACGTATTTAAGGGTTTTATTTGATGAAATGTATCAACATCAATTAGTTTCTAATCAAAAACTTCCTGGCGGATTAGTCCCTTATTTATTGAAAGATTTAACTTATCCTATTATTAATGAACAGTCAAAGTTAATATTTGAAAGCTCTGGTTTTAATCCGATTGATAAAAATATAACAATTGAGGTTGAGCTGCTAGACAGTGACAACGAAGAAATTATAGATTTAAATGAGATAAGAGAGACATTTCAGGTTAGAGTTACTTCAAGCTTTGAATCAAAAGAAGAAAATAGTTATGTTCATAAAAATGAACGAAAAGTTTCTAGAACCTTTGAATTTAATGTTCCTAATTATACACAAGCTTTAGTAGACTTATATCCAGTCTTTAACGGAAAAGCTCTAACAGTTGATGGAAATGTTTTGTTAACCGGCTTAAGCTCAGCAAAATCAAAGTTAGATATTATTGGTGATGTTTGGGTTGGAGGCGATATATGTGCTAATCAAGATAATACATGTTCAGACGCGATTACGGATGTCACTTATCAGAAATATTCGCGTGGTATTTTATTAGAGGACGCAGAACTAGTAGTCAGTGGGAATTTAGCAACAAAGGAGACAGTCGCTTTAAGAAATAAGGCGAATGTAACGATGATTGGAAATCTTTACGGAAGAAATATATATATAGGGAGAAAAGAATTAGCTGCAGAATCGACTGATTCTCATTTTACTGCAATTAGTGATAATGAGACGAAGTATGAAGTGGTATTATCAAATGATTTAGCGGTTAATAGTGATTCAACTGTTTTCTCTACCATGGAAATTGATAAGTTTTATGGCATAACAGATGGAAATATTTTAGACAGAGATGTTGCGTTAGATAATGTTGATTTATTATCGAAGGAGTCGAGTAGTATTTTAGTAAATGCTTCAGGAGCATCAATTGATATTCGAGAAGAGGCGTTGATTGCTGGATTAGCTTTTATTGATGTAACAGATGGCGAAGGGAATAAGTATCAAACAGGAGAATCAGTTGCCATAAAGCCAAATTATTTAGCTTATACAATGGTTGTGGACGATTTAGTGGAGAATATAACGTTTCGATATTATAACCCGTTAATGCTTGTTGAAACTATTGATGGAAAAAGTAAGTCAGATTATTTTGTTCAAGTTAGTGAGGATGGCTTATTGAGTATGAGTGATGGCGGTGTGAGATTACCAGCTAAGCTATATACAGCAGGTGCAAGTGTGAGTAATCAAGGTGTATTAGGTGCTAAAGGAACTGCAGAAGGTATGGCTGCTATTAAGAATCTAAAAACAACTGATTATATTAAGTATGTTCAGCAGATGAATGGATTAGAAGATACTAAGTTTGAGCAACGTACAGTTGCCAATCAAATCAAATGGGATGCTTCGGGATTTAGTCAATCTGTCATAAATAGTTCTTTAGGGTCTATTATTTTAAATTCAAAAGCTTTGAATGACGTTTTAATCATTGAAGAAAATGGTCATCACTTCGTTCAGATTGGTAGTGGAGAGCGCCAAAAGATATCGGATCATCTCTTTCTAATTACTAAGGGGAAGTTAAAATTGAAAGGTAATATTAATTTAACTGGAAATATTATTGTTGGCGGTCATGTAGAAGCAGACTCTTCTACAGCTAATGGAGTTATGACGTATGATGAAGAATTTATGAAAACTATCTTGGCTAATAATTCTGACTTATTTAATGATATTTTTATTGATTCTGGTAAAGTCATTACATCCATCTCTTCAACGGAAGATGAGGATTATAATGCAACAACAATTATTACGAAAGGGCGCTGGCAGCTCGTTAAATAGCGGTGTTTAACATGAATATAAAGAAAAAAAGGGGAATAACCCTTATTGAACTGATTATGACTATGGCAGTCTTAGGAATTATTATGGCAACAGTTACAGTAATGTTTATATCAAATTCAAATTTTTTATCTAATGTAGATAAGAAATCTGAATTACAAATGGAAGGACAAATTATTCAAACACAGTTAAACAAAGTGGCATTAGAATCGAAAGGGATTAGTGCGGTTGAGTTTATCGATAATAATGGACACATCAAATCAATTTCTATTGAAGATGAGGAATATATTTATCACTTTAGTGTGGATAATCACCAAGTGATATATCAGAAGTTATCAGGCGATGAAGTGCTACAAGAAAAAGTTCTTGCTTCATATGTTTCAAGCATTCAGGTCATTCCATCAATAAAAGATGAATTATTAAATTCCAATTATATGGAGTTTAATATTAACTTAAGCATGAAGCGTGGTGCTCAGATAATTGATTATCGTGTTGATAATTATATTGTGTTTAGGAATTTTAAAAAGTAAGGAGAGGTAGGGGTGAAGAAGAAAAATTATTTTATAGGGTTTTTTTTAATAGTAACTACTTTACTATTTACAATGGTTAGTTCTGTAGAAGCTAATAATCAAATAGAGAATGAGTTTCAAACTAACAATATATTAACTCAATTTAAATTACAGAATAATCTTTGGTATTCAGGAAATCAAATTAACAATTTAAATTCGACTTTAGATAGGCTAACATCAAATTTGGAGTTTCAGCAATCAAACACAAATAATTTATCGCCTAATATCAATGTTGAGTTATCATCGTTTACTCCAAAAAGTGGACCAAATGGGCAAGAGGTAGAAGTTACTTATACTATTACTTTAGGGGATTTTACCGAATATATTAGTAATAATTCTAATCATTCAAGTATTGTTGAAGAAGCTGTATTTATCTTTGATACTTCGAGTAATATGAATCAGAATGCTTGGAATAGTGCCATTAGAAATGGGATTGTGAGAAATATAAATGACAGTAGTGATATTAAGAATAGTGGAATGAAAATTGGCCTAATTGGTTATAACTCAAGTGTTGTTTATGCTAATGATGATGAAAATACAGCTAATTTATATGATTATTCTAAACCTGAAGAAGTTGAAAAATTAAGAGTTCTGCTTCAAGAAGAAAAAATAAGAATTGATTGGAATAATTCTTCGAGAAATATTACAGATGCACTAAAAAAAGCTAATAGCATATTATCTCAATCATCAGACGACAAAGAGAAAGCCATTGTAATTATTTCAACAGATAAAATTCAAGCTGATAGTGAGATTATTAAACAGATTAAAAGTCAAGGTTATAGAATCATAAGCTTTTATCTAGGGAATGTAGGTTCAAATGTAACAGATTCTTATAGTTTAGAAGATTTACATTATCAACTTGGTGGTGTCGAAGAACACTATATAATAACTTCTTTTGATCAGGGGAATTGTAATAATGCATTTAATGATATGCAAAAAGTTCGAGACTCTTTACTTGGATTAATGGGAGAGGAAAAAGTAGACACTTATAAATTGGATCTTATGTTAAACTTTGATTTGGGGGATGGTTTTTTACCAGTTAGGGGAATAACACAAAAACAGGGAACGTTATATCAAGTAAATATTCCAAGCATTACGTATACGCCTGTTACAAAAAATGACGATGGAACGTATACGTATGAGGCTGATCAGAAACAGATAGAGGTTAGTTTTACAGTTAAAGTAGATACAAATCAGATAGGCGATATAACTTTTTCAAATAAGGATGATGTTGAGTTTAATAATTTAACTTATACTAATTTGAATGATGAAGAGATTAAAGTCCGAATTGAAACTCCGACTTTTACAGTGGTTGGAGAACCCGAATTACCGACCTATAGTAATGACACTATTAAGATTTTAGAGATTGAACCAGCTGATTATTTTCAATTAGGATCAAGTCAAGTTTTAGAAACAGGAACTGAAAAACTAGAGGTCAATGGCGAGGTTATAGAAATTACTCGTATGACCATGCCAGAGTTTATTGGAAAAGCAGAAAAAATTAACGGAAAATATGATGTGGTAGTAATCGGAAGATTGGTTAACACTGATTGGGGAGATGATCCTAAAAATCAGTCTAGATATCAAGATTACCGATTTGAACGGAGTAATGATTCTGAAGAAAATGATATTACAAATAGAAAAGCTCAAGAAATTATTGACTTTATTGATTCAGGGCAA
>JAUMTV010000127.1 GCA_030531025.1 Turicibacter sp. | reverse complement strand
TTCTTGTAGCGGGAAGCTTGTGGTTATTAGGATAACTGCTGTTACAGGCGACACCTTAAAGTCCCGCTAAGATGAGTGTTCCAGGTTAAATGCGAAACTAAATAGCAACTCCACTTGCCCTAAAACATCCGCAGGATGTAGGCACAAGTGGATTGATATTTAGGAATAAATGTAGTTAGATATTTCTTTGTAGCGGGATGATTGTGATTATTAAGAGATCGGTAGTTAAAGGGAGCACTCAAATTCATTTCAATAATAGAATTCATCATCTATATATCAAGGATTTAAACAAGCAATAATAAATTACTCACTTTAAATTCTTATTAATAATATTTCATAAATTAATTATAACAAAAAGCTCAATAGGATAGACTTTTTCATTGTCTACTCTATTGGGTACATTTTAAACAACAGTTAGGGCTTTTATTAAGCTAAATCTCCTATGAAAAATACCTGATTCTTTAATTTAGATAAGTCAAGAAAAAACTAAATAACAGTCTCTTCCTGCGCCATGATTTGCTTCGTAGATTAAAGAGGATTAATAGTTTTGTGAATGCCTTAGCACTAAATTCAAAATACTCCACTCCCCGTTAGGGGACATATCCCAATTCATTTAATCTCTTAACACGATTTTCTGATGTTTTTTATCATAACGATAATTAACAATAGCGCCAGTAGTTAATAATTCAATAACTTGTTTTTTGATAAATTTTCTGTGTATTCCCAACACTTAATATACTCTATAATTTCTTCTGCTTGATTCGCATATTCTAATACCTCATAAAATTCAGTACTTGATAATAAATTAACCAAAGAAGATAACGCCTGTAAATGATTTTCTTTATCAACCATGCTTAAACAAAAGATATACTTTACTGGGTCATTATCTTTATTATCAAAAATAATTGGCGTTTTTAATACAGTAACTCCTACTGCTAACCCTTTTGAGCCAAACTCAATTTTGGTGTGCGGTAAAGCTACATGTTTCGTTATCGCCATATACTTACTGTCCTTTTGAAGTGTTTCTATCATTTTTTCCACATATTGTATTGTAATAAAATCTTCCTCTAGTAATGGTTGTGCCGCTAATCGTACTGCTTCATATTTATCTTTAGCTACTATATCTAATTGAACAAAGGATTTTTTTATGATCTCATGTAAATATGGTGCTTTACAATTATTTTCACCCATTGAATCGATTGCTAAAATAGATTGGAATACCTCTTTTTCAATTGCATCTCTTTTATCTGCATCTACATATTTTGAAACAATATCCATAATTTGGTTTATGCTAGGAACTTTGAATAAAAAATGACTAACTTCCATATAAACATCCCTCAATAAACGATGCTTTTCTGCTATTGTCATAATAGGACTGACAACAAAACAAGGCTGTTTTGCATCTAACAATTGTACATTTGATGTTGTTGAGAAAATAATATCCACTTTAGTTAAAACCATTTTTAATTCTAAATTGCTAATAGGTTCTAAAAAACTAAATTCAGGAAATAATGATTTTAATTGAGTATACATAATCATTGAACTCCCTAATCCACTTGGACATACAACAACAGCTGTAATTCTTTTCTTATTCTCTTCTTTAAACTTCTCAATTAACGATGCAAAATGAGTTACTAAATAAGCAATTTCATCATCGGGGAGGTGAACATTGAATTGCCATTCATAGTATTTCATTGTTTCTTTTACTAAAATAAATAAATCACGATACTCTTCCTTAATTCGATAACATAGTGGGTTTAGTATAGGAATTTTAAACATTAGTCGGTAATGTACTGATTTAAAATGAAGTAAAATTTGTTTTTTAACGATATCTCGATTTTCAAATACAATTCCTGATAAAAACTCAAATCTAACTAAAATATCTTCCACAATTTTACTAATCTCCTCATATGATTTTATTTTTGGGTTTATATCTGCCCCGGTTACTCCTAGTAGCCATGTATAAACATAGTCAACTGTTTGTTCAGATAAATTTTCCCCTTCAATGATAAGTTCTTTTGTGAAAAGATATTCATTTGATTGTTTCCAATCAGTCACCATTATTTCGCCTACTAAATAAGTTGGATCAATCACTAAACGCTGCTTCATCAAAATAAATGTATAAACAAACTCTATCAAACGATTTTCAACAAATGAAATTTGATGCTTTCTCGAAAGGCTCACGACTTTCTCTAACATCTCATCAAATGAATCTAATTGATTTTTTTTGATAAACAGATCAAGAAGCTTCCGATTATTTTCTAGAGATACGCATTCCATGACCAATTTCATTAATACATATCGAATCATGCCTTCTTCTCCAGATAAATAATAACCCTGTTTTCGTGAATAATTAATTTGAATATCGTAATTCTCTAGAAATTCCTCCACCGCCTTAAAATCTTTCATAATGGTTGATTTACTTACCTCTAACACATCTATAAAATGATTAAATGATAAAAACTCTTTTCTAGTTAGTAGAATAAAAAAAATATATTTTGCTCGTTCATGTTTACTCAGGATATAGTTTTCTAAAATAGCACTTTCCCCCAAATGTATTGTATTAAGTAAAAACTTATAAGTTTCTGACTGAATACTAAGATGATTATTTACAAATCGAACGGGCATAAGATTATTTTGCTTTAACCATTCATTTATTTTTTCTAATCCATAATCTAACTGGCGTTTGGTTAAGGAACAACTCTTAATTAACTCATCCTTTGAAACAAAGGAAAATTCTAAGATTCTTTTCATTATCTGCGTCGTTCGCTCATCTACCACGTGTCTTCCCACCTTTGTCCCACTTTGTTACTTCACATCTATGCTAAATGACCTTGGAATATTTACTATTTCAATTGCTCTCTTGCTTCAACAATAGCAGCACGAAGCTTTGAAGCATTTTCTGAAATTTCTTCTACAGTTCCTTTTGTTAATAATGTCCCTACACCCAAGCAATCAGCGCCATTTTTAATCCATTGTTTTGCATTTTCTACTGTCACCCCTCCAGAGGTTAAAATCGGCATATTTGGAATCGGTGTTTTAATAACTTTCGCAATCTCTGGACCAAAGAAATTTGCAATTGGGAATAATTTAATAAAAGCTGCTCCGTATTCCATTGCTTCAACCATTTCTGTTACAGTCGTACATCCAGGCATATATGGAACTTGATATCTATTACATAAAATAGCAACCTCTTTATTGAATGTTGGTGCAATAATGAACTTAGCTCCTGATAAGATTGCTAATCTAGCTGTTTCACTATCTAAAACAGTTCCAGCACCAACTAATAACTGATCCCCAAATTTTTCACTTAAATGCTCAATTGTTTTTCCTGCAGTTGGTAAAGTATAACTGATTTCTAAAACATCTACCCCTCCGTCTAAACACCCTTGTGCGATTTCATCACCACGTTTATTATTATTGACACGTACAATTGCCATCACACCTGTATTTTTAATTCTCTGTGTAATCTCTGCTTTATACATTATAATCCCTCCGTTTTTTTACTGTCTATAACTTTCAACAACCTGTCTAATTTTTTTCATTTTCTCTTCATTTGGGACTTGAACCGGTAAACGAGCTGGACCTACTTCTATATTTGCTAAACTCAAGGAAGCTTTTAGTACAGATGGAATTGTTCCTAATTTTAGAATAGCTCTAAAGTCTTCAATTTCAAGTTGTTTTTGTTTTGCTAATTCTAATTCTCCAATCTGCCAATAATGATAAATATCTAACATAATAGTCGTTAAAAAATTAGAAATAGAGGATACACCTCCAGTGCCACCACGTTGTAAAACCTCTAAAATTAATGAATCGGATCCTGATAAAACTGAAAACTCATGTCCTTTTGTTAGTTCAATATAAGCAGTCATATTTTCTATATTCCCGCTACTATCTTTAACCCCTTGAATATTACTAATTTTTGAAAGTTTTTCAATCGTTTTAGGATCAACATTTACCCCTGTTTTCTTCGGCATATTATAAATAATAATTGGAATGGTGACAGCATTTGCAATTGATTCATAATGAACTATTAGTTCGCTTTGTGTCGGTGGTTCAAAATATGGAGTAATCACTGATAAAGCATCCGCTCCTAAACTTTCCATTTCTTTTGCAAGCTTTACTGATTCTTTTGTTGAATTTTCTCCTACACCTACGTACACTGGAACTCTCCCAGCGACTTCTGTAATAACAAATTTTGCAAACTCTATTTTTTCTGCATGATTTAAAACGTGCGCCTCACCATTCGTCCCTAAAATAAATAAACCATGTACACCTTTATCAATTAATCGATTAATCAACTGTTTAGTTGCTACCAAATCTATTTCTTGATTTTCTTGCATTGGCGTAACCATCGCTGTAATAATTCCATTACATTCCATTTTTTCACTCCCTAAATTTACAAAATTAAACTTTATAAACAATGAAGGTATGAGCGTCTATTTAAGAACTCATACCTTAAATTAATCACTCTCAACCCATAAAACGCTTTCATCTATAAATTATAAATTTTCTTTTCACTTCCGAAATGTTTAGTCCAATCTAGCGTGAAATCACTTACAGCTTTATTAATTGCAGGCATTGTAAATGTTTGTTCAAAAACATCTGCACCGACTGTTACCGCATGTGTTCCAACTTCTAATGCCTTATTTACTTGCCCGATATTTTTAAAACTTGCTGCTAATATTTTACATGAGCTATTTGTACTTAAAATAGCATTTGCTAAATCTGATAATACTTCATCTGGATTAATATTTTGATTTTCCATTCGATTATAATAAGGAATAATATAATCCGCACCTGCAGCGATTGCTAAATATCCTTGCATTTGGGTATAAATCGTTGTAGCTGATACATTTACCCCTTCAGCCTTTAATGCTTTAATCACTTTTAAGCCTTCTTCACTCACCGGAACTTTTATATACACATCTTTATCTACCTTTTCTAAAATCGTTTTTGCATCTTTCATCATGTTTTCAAAGTTTTCTGAAACGACTTGTACATGTAAAGATGCATTTTGTCCAATAATTTTTCTGATGTGTTTCAAGTGTTCAAAAAGATTGATATCTCCTTCTTTTGTTAAAATTGATGGATTTGTTGTCACTCCTACTAATGGAGTAATCTCGTGATATTTTTTTATTAATCCTAAATTTGCTGTATCTAACATAAATTCCATTTCAACTTATCCCCCTCATTTATTTTTAAATAACCTGAGACTCATGACCTCATCTCATGAATCTTCAACTAATAATTTCAGTTTTCAAAGTCTCATCTTAATGGAAAAAACTAAATAGCTTTTCAAGTAAAATTCCGATTACATTCATATCCACATTTGGGAACGTCGATCCTTCAACACCCATTTGAGCATAAATTGGATATAATGCTAGTGGTAAAAAGGCAAGTAATAATCCTGCAACAAATGCACCAGCAATAGCTCCTCTCCATCCACCTGTTGAGTTACCAAAAATCGCAGCTGCTCCTCCTGAGAAGAATGCAATATGTGCAGCTGGTATAATAACGACTGGTGAGTTAAACCATACCATTAAGAATGCTGCCAATAATCCAGCTGCATACGCAGATACGAACCCTACAGTAACTGCTGTTGGTGCAAATGGGAAAATCGTTGGAACATCTAAGGCCGGACGAGCATTTGGTATGTATTTATCCGAAATTGCTACGAATGCAGCTGTAATCTCAGCTAAAAACATACGAACCCCTGTCATTAAAATTGACATCCCTGCAGTAAAAGTAAAGGCTTGCATTAATGGGAACACTAACCAATGTGTTGATCCTGCTAATGCTTCCGTTGCTTCACGTCCTGCAGCAATTGCTGCAACATAGAATAAAATTAACATGATAACAGCCATCCCCATTAAGAAATCTCTAAAGAATGATAACCATTTTGGAAACTTAATTGCTTCAGTACTTTGATCTTTATATTTAGAGAATAAACATCCAATCCAGCCAGCTAAACCATATGCAATCAAGTTATAGTGCCCTAAGGCTGCTGAATCACTCCCCGTTACTTTTCGCATAAATGGTTGAACAAGCTCTGGTAAAAATGAAGCTAGAAACCCTAGTAGAACTCCACTAAAGATAATCGTAAACATATCTCCATAACCAAATGATTTGACAATTAACGTTAATACACAAGCGAAGAATAAACTATGTCCCCCATGAAAGAAAATATTCTTAAATGGTGTTAAACGTGCAAATACTAAGTTCATTCCAAATCCTAAAATTAAGATACACGCTACAACAAATCCGTAATTTTCTTGTGCTAATGCTGTAGCAGCTTCTGGTGCTGCCACAATCCCACTAATATTAAACCCCTCTTGAAATAGGACATTAAAACTTTGTAAGGTATTTGTAATTGTTGTGCCTCCAAGGTTAAAAACAAGAAAACCAATAATAGTTTTAAACGTCCCTGTCATTACTTCGGTTCCAGATTTCTTTTGTGCCACTAATCCAAAGAGAGCAACCATTCCTAATAAGATAGCTGGACTACTAAATAAGCTAATGATAAATTCCATTCCCCCCACGCCCTCTCGCTTTAATTATATTTAGTTAAAAAGTCATTTAATTTTGTTAAGATTTCATTTTTATCAACAATATTATTAATACCGATTACTTCTTGTTTAACACCTGTTCTTTTTAACTCTTCTGCTACATCACTTAATGTAATTAATAACTGTCCATCAAATCCAGCAACAGAATCCAATGACGAATGCTCAATGGTAAATGGTAATTTATTTTCTTTAATAACCTCATTCACTTTTATTTTTAACATTAAACTTGAACCTACACCTGCTCTACATGCTACTAACGCTTTAAACATAATAATTATCTCCCTTCACACTCTTTAGTTTTAATATAATTTAAGATTTCTTTTGTATCCGTTGCAGAATCTAATAAGTCATAAAACTTCGTATCTTCTAGCAACTGAACTAAACTTGACAATGCTTCTAAATGACTATTACTATCTGTTGCACTTAAACAAAATAAGTACTTAACTGGATCATTAGTACTATGCCCAGAATAAACTGGAGTAGTTAATACAGTAATCCCCACAGCCTTTTCTTTTGCACCAAACTTTGAAGATGCATGTGGTAAAGCTGTATGCTTAGTAATTACAATATAAGGGCCTGTGGTTTGAGTAATTTCAATAATTTTATCGATATACTCTTGTGTAATTTTTCGTTTTTTTAATAAAGGAGCTGCTGATTTTCTTATAGCATCTTCCCAATCTTTAGCCTGAACATTTAATTGAATCAATTCTTCACTAATGATACGACTTAACATTGCCTTTCCTCCTTTCGAAAAACTCTCCTATCCTATTTTTTATTTTTCAAATAAGTGATTGTTTTCCTCAACCGCCTTACAATTCAATTATAGTTTGAAACGGTTACAAAAACAATTTGTTTTGTTTCCATCTTTTGTAAGTATTTATAACAAAATGTAAACTCTATATCCTTCTAAGCCACGAAAAAGGGTCTAGTGCGCTTCCCCATCTAGACCCTTTTTGAGTTTAAATACTTATTCTAATTCAAAAGCACCTGTATAAATTTGATAGCATTTCCCTTTTTGAACAATGGCTTCCGTACGTGTATCAATTAAAGAGGTTGATGCGTCTAAAATCATAACTTGAGGATTGGCTACAGCTGCATGTACAATTGAAATTAACTGGTGTTGTACTTGAGATAAGCTACTTCCATCACCTGATAATAAGGTATGATATCCATTTGGTAACATTTCAATAAACTGATGTGCAGCTTCTAATTTAGAAGCTGCGATACACTCCTCATGACTCGCATTTAATTTTCCATATCAAATATTCTCTAACACTGTTCCAATAAATAAGTTTACATCTTGAAGTACGACTATTAAGGAATATCGAAGATCTTGTTTACACATTTTTACGATTAGAATAGCATCGTAATAAATTTCTTCACTTGCTAAGTCATAAAAGCGATTAATCAAATTCGTAATGGTTGTCTTCCCAACTCCTTTTTGAACCAACAAATGCTACCTTTTATCCTGGTTTAGCATATAAGTTGAGGATTCAACTAATGGATTATTGATTTTTTCCACATTAACTAGATGAACATTCCCCTTATCTTCTTCACTAACTTCATACATTAAATCAAAAATACGCTCCGCTCCTGCTAAAGTCATAATAACAGAATAAGTTTTTTATGAAATTTGTACAATTGGATTAATAAATTTTCGTGACAATTGAAGAAAAAATGAAATTATCCCAAGCGTTAATACATCTGTTCCTGTAATGGAGAAATTCATGACACCAGAAACAGCCATAACTCCCCACACTCCTTAATTAATTCTAATGTTGATTATATCAAATTTTCATTCCATTTATAACCATTTAATCCTATACATCGTTGATCATCTGATATTATAGAATAACTGACCTATCATTAGTTAAATATTATTCTATAAATAAGCCCCGCTACAATAAGCTGTCTACGTCTAAGATGTAACTAAATATCAATCTACCCGACCAAAACATCGGCACGATATGGCGCAGGTGGATGGATATTTAGGGGAAATGTAGTCAGATATTTTCTTGTAGCGGGATAATTCATGTTTATTTCTATCAAGGCTTTAATGCTATCTCAAAAGATTATGGATACCAACACCGCATTGATGCCGTGTTGGTTTTCTTATT
>JAUMTV010000126.1 GCA_030531025.1 Turicibacter sp. | reverse complement strand
CAAACATTTAGTGTGTCGTGATAAATGTAGATTTTATTTCTGTTTATATATAGATCATTGATAGGAGCGAGAGCTCCTTTTTTAGTGGATGTTTAACTTATCCACAGTTTCTCTTTTTATGCAAAAAAGAGAGAAGTAGATGTTAATCAGAGGATTTTGGCCACATAGAAAACCACCAGTTAGGTTTACTGGTGGTTATTTTTATTCTTCTTCATTTTGTAAGGCTTGGAGTAGTAGTTCATTTAGACAGCGTCGACGCTTTGCTGGACAAGGATAACTAAAAATACGGCATAATTTTTGGTCTAAATTTTTACAATCCAAACCATATAATAAGCGGTAGACATATTCTCCTAAATAGTAAGAAATAAATTCGATATTACTCCCTAATCCGATTCCTATACAAATGTTACCTGGAGGTGGACAACATTTTTGACAGTTGTTATTTACTTTAATGGCTTTTAAGAGTAGTTCTTCTAAGGTTGGATTTTCAATAGGTTCAATATTTGCATTCGCTAAACGTTGTGCAATTTGACATAGATTAGGTCCACACTTAGGTAATCCCACCTGACAGATTAAACAGATTGCGTATCGTCCAAGTAGTTTGTATAGTCGGTTCCGAAAGCTACAATAACATCCCATCATAATTATCACCTTTTTAAATTAAGCAATTAAGGACGAATCGATTTATTATATGTGCTCTTTCATATTATAAAAACGGCAATTACCCTTAAATTTATAAGTTCCCAAATTAAAAAATCGCGAACATAAAAAAAGAGGGAAATTCCCCTCTGAATATGAAAGAATAGCCCCCTCTTGTATGATTGATTTTTAATGAGATAAAGGCAACCAATTAATGATTTGCTCAATATAAGTGTCCCAAAATGTCCAGTCATGACTTCCAGGGCCTTCAATGTAAGTAAAATCAATTGCTTCTTGTTTTAGGAAGTCGCGATAATCACGATTTGATTCAATTAAAAAGTCCTCTGTTCCACAGGCAAGATAAAGTTTTGGAAGCTCCACTTCTTCATATTTTAACTGTTGGATTAAGGCTTTATAATCTTTGTCACTACCGATTAATTCATCAAGATTTCCAAAAATACTTTCGTAATATGAACGGCGTCCTAAAATCCATTCATGATCAGGTGTTGAATTGAGTGCCTGATCTAAAATGAATGCCGACGATAATCCTGCAATATGGCTAAATGTTTGATGATATTTTAGTCCATTACAGATGGCACCATACCCCCCCATTGAAAGTCCAGCAATGAATGTATCTTCTCGTTTTGTTGAAAGATGGAACAGTTGACGCGTATGTTCGACGAGTTCACGACCGATAAATTCTCCGTAGAGGTGTCCACGGGCTTCATCATCAACATAAAAACTATTTTCCCCTGCAGGCATAATGACAGCAAGGCGATATTGATTAGCTAGTAGAACAATACGTGTTCCGACAATCCATTGGTTATGATTATCAGTTATCCCATGTAAAAGATAAAGTGTTTTGAAAGGTTTGTTTTTTATTTCGTGTTCAGTTGGAATAATTGCTTTATAAGTCACCATGCGATTTAAGCATGTTGAATGAAAGTTAACATCAATAATGGCCATAATGCCCCCCTTAATAAAAGATGATTATACAATAGCATAGAAATCGAAATGAATAAAGGGGTTTCATGGAGATTGTAGATAGAGTAAATCGTCGAAAAAAGAGGATTAAAATATAAGAACTCATTGTTTCCATTTGAATAAGAAGGTGTATATTAAAAGTAGAAGGACGCTAAGTAGGAGGAGTCTTATGATATACAAATTATGTATGATCATATGTTTGGTTATTTTTTTATCAGGCTGTCAGTGGATAAGTCCATCAGATAACATAAGTAATTCACAGCCGTCTGTGGATAACTTAAATGAAGAAAATGTGATAGATTTCCCGACTGAATCCCCTTTAGAACAAACGACTCAAGAACCAGTTGAAGAAGATCCTGTCGTTGTTGATCCTAGTGAGGAAAATGAACCAGATGATAATGTTGATTGTCCAGTGAGTGCGACTTTAAATGAAGCAGTAGATTTATTACAACTTGAAATGAGTGAGCAGCAACTAGCGGCTATTATTCATAACCCATCAGAAGCACAATTAAAAGTTTTAGATCATTTAGATGTGATTGAGTGTGAACAAGATTCAAGTGGTGAACAAATGTTAATTATCCCTCAACATATTGGATCAAAAATTACCATTTATGAAGTTTTTTATGAAGATGATAAGTTAATTGAGAAAGCACCATTATTAGACACTCAAATTGTTGAGGATAAACAAGTGATTGATTTACACTGTATTGTTCCAGAAGGTATTCCGCATGCCAAAATTGTCGTTGAGTATAAAGAATATCGGGTGGAATATTTAATTAGTTATGATGGATTAGGGGAACGTCCACAAGTTGAATTTTTAGAATATGAAGATTAAAAAAGTTAGTCAGGCGCTTGCTTGACTAACTTTTTTTAACTGCCTGATAATGTCAGTGAAAAATACATAATTATTCTACTAAATTATGATATGATTAATTAAAATACTACAATCCTAGTGTAATTCAGTGACTTAACAACAGGATTCGACAGAGGGAGGACGAAAGATGAAGTCAAAGAATAAACAAGATGAATTTGATGGAAAAGTTACTTCATGGACGCAAAAAATTGGCGTATCATTAATCGGAATCTTAACCATTTTAGGTTCTGGATTAATTATTTATACAGGAGTGATGGCTGCTACTTATGAAGCCCCTAAATCAGAAAATGAATTCTTAACATATGAAGATGCGACAGAACAAACACCAGAAGATTTAACAAATGTTGATGAAAATAACGCTCCATCTGAAGAAGCTACACCACCAGCAACAGACTCATCAAATGAACAATCATCAACTGAACAAACGGATTCAACACAAAATCAACCAACTCAGACAAATAATAATGAAGCTTATTGTAATGTAGATGGTGTTAATGTTCGTTCTAAAGCAGCAACAGGAACAGATATCATTGGTAATTTAAATGCAGGTGATCAAGTACAAGTTTTAGATCGTTATTACAGTGATGAGTGGATTCAAGTTTCTTTTGAAGGAAAAACAGGATATGTTTATGTTGATTATTTAACATTTGAATAATAAAAAGCGAACACTTTAGTTCGCTTTTTTTTGCTATTTGTTTGGATTATCAAATGATGGAGCTGTTGGGTTTGGAGCTTCATGTTTAGGACCTGGGCTTGATAAATCAAAATAAAGTTTTGAATCTTCAGTCACTCCAAAGTCACGATTTGATCCGGTATCTTTAACTTTGTTAAGTGCTTCACGGAATAAAGCATTATGAGCTTCTTCACGGTTTAATAAGAAATCGATTGTTTCACGGACATATTTATCGTCAATTTGTCGATATAAGTATTCATAAACGACTTTTGCACGTTGTTCTGAGGCAATGTTAGAAAGTAGATCAGCTACTAAATCACCTGTCACATTCACATAAGTTGCTGTCCATGGGAAACCAGATGAGTTAACGAGTTCAGGGTTTAATCCATGAACAACATGAGCTTCAACTTCTCCAGCAACTGCTGCTTCATAATTTAAGTCATGACCGTTTAATAAGTTGATTGTTTGAGCCACCATTTCCATATGACTTAATTCTTCAGCTGCAATATCTAAAAATAAATCTTTAATTTCAGGATCTTTAATACGAAAACTTTGAGACATATATTGAAGAGCAGCTTTTAGTTCTCCATTTTCCCCTCCTAATTGTTCTTGCATTAATATGGCATATTGTGGATTAGGACGCTCTACACGTACAGGATGTAAAAATTGTTTTTCATGTTTAAACACAACTAACACCTCCATCAAAAATTTCTTATTTATTTTTAACCATTAACCACTAAATATGTGTGATATGACTATCATTTCTAATTTAAAGATAATAAAAATACAATTACAGTTTAGAATAGAACATCTAAATGAAGCTAAAGGTGAGGATCCTTATATTGCAATGATTAATAAGTTAGCTTTAGAAGATAAGTTAGAGTTTGAAACAGCAAAGTTTTTAATTTCAGAATATAAAAAATCCAAGGAAGTGGGGAATTAACATGGAGCGTAAATATTGGATATTAGTAGGTGTGTGTCTTTTAATAGGATTAATCTTTGGACTTGTTGGAATTATATTTGCATTTATGATTGTTGGGCAAGTTTATCTTTCAAAACTTCAAAGTAAGTGGTATGGATGGATTTTACCTAGCATCACATTCTTATACTCATTAGTTGGTATATTGGGTATTATATTGTATAACAGTATATTCGAATTAATCGTAAATATTTTAGCTGTATTCGTTATGCTTAACATTCCAACAGCTGTACTCATTGCGATTTATAAAGGAATCCGTCAAAATATGAGAAATAATAATGAAATGAAAAAGATGAATATTCAAGATTTAGGGTAAGGGGAAATTTTAATGGAATTCGCTCTTTGGATGGCAGTAGGTGCTACAATATTATGTGCGTTTTTAGCTAGAAGCAAGAAAAGTAAGTAAAGCTCAAAAAAATCCGACAGGAATGTCGGATTTTAATGTTTTTATTCATAATGATAATAATTGGCATATCTTTTCATTAAAATAATAGAAATCATGACAGTGATGAACTCAGCAAATGGGATGGTTAACCAAATACCGTTCACTCCGAGGAAGATTGGTAAGAGGATAACACCGATGATAATGAGAATTAAACTTCTTAAAACTGAAATTAGTGCTGATACTTTCCCGTTAGAAAAAGCTGTAAACATAGAAGAAGCAAAAATATTTATCCCAACGGTTAAGAAACCAATTGAGAAAATTCTAAATCCATCTAATGTAAGGAAAAATAATTCACTTTCACTTCCAGTAAAGATTTTAATAATGCTTGGGGCAAGCGCTAAAGAGAGTCCAAACGTAAAAACCGAAGCAAAAATAATGAATCGATAACTATACTTAATAAGTTGCTTTAGTTGTTGATGATTATCTTCACCAAAACTAAAGCTAATGAGAGGGGCTGCCCCTGATGCAAATCCTAAGTAGATGGCTGTTAATAAAAATTGAGCATAAAGGACAATTGTCATGGCTGCAATTCCATCTTCACCTAAATATTTAATCATCATTAAATTAAAGACGAGTGTCGTCACACCTGTGGATAAGTTAGTGACCATTTCTGATGATCCATTGGATGCACTTTTTAGGATAACGCTGATATCCCAAGTTGGTTTTTGAAAATGGAGATAATTTTTTCGATTTAAAAAATAGATGATTCCAATAATAGAAGGAATAAGCATTCCTATCCCAGTCGCTAAAGCTGCACCAGCAATCCCCATGTTGAGTATGACAATAAACACATAGTCTAAAATCATATTCGTAAATCCACCAATGAGTGTATTGATGAGCCCGAGTTTAGGTTGGTTAGCTGTGACCATAAAACAATCAAATAAAGATTTTAAGATCGCAAATGGTGTAAATAAAGTGAGTAAAAAACCATATTGATAACAATAGTCATATAAGGCATCCGTAGCACCTAATGCTCGAAGGATCATAGGTAAAAATAATAATTCTAAAATCATTAAAATGATTCCAATGATGGTAGAAAATAAGACGATGAGAGTAAAGTTTTGCTTTGCTTCGGTTGCTTTGGCTTCTCCAATTTTTTTGCTAAAATAGCATTACCACCGGTTGCAAACATAATGGCACTCCCCCACGTAAAGGTCATTAATGGGAGCGTAATATTAACCGCAGATCAGGCACTTTGACCAATGAAACGCGAAACAAATATTCCATCAATAATTGTATAAAGAGATAAAAAGACCATCATAATTATCGTTGGCGTCGTAAAGGCTATAAATGACCTAAAGGTTAATGGTTTATTTTCTGATTCTATCAAATGAATTCCACCTTTCTAATATCACTTTAATGATAAACTATACAGTTACCGGATAGTCAATAGGAGAGAAAACAATGAGTAATATTTTAGAGCAATATTTTACAACAGGTGAATTTGCTAAGCTTTGGGGTGTTAAAAAGCAAACCTTGTTTCATTATGATGAAATTGGTATCTTTAAGCCGGCAATTAAAAAGAAAAATGGCTATCGTTATTATAGTTATCAACAGTTTGAAGTATTCGGTGTCATTTCGATTTTAAAAGAGATGGGAATGTCCCTTCAAGAAATCAAAATTTATTTAGATAATCGTAGTCCAGAACAATTAGTTCATTTATTTTCTGAAAAGATTGAACGAATTAATCGAGAAATTGAGCATTTAAATAAGTTAAAACATGTCATGAACGATAAAATAGAAATGACTAAGCGAGCTGCTTCTTTAACCGGAGATGAAATCGAGTTAAAAGAACTTGAGGCTAATTATTTTATGATTAGTCCTAAGTTAGATCATCTAAATAATCGAGGGTTCTTTGATCAATTATCAGAATATATGCAGCGGGATGATTTTAGTGAATATGCTATGTGGTATTCTGTCGGTGTCATGATTGATCTTGAACGTTTGAAAAATAAACAATACTTAGATTATACTCATTTTTATTCAAGAATTGAGGATACAACAAAGGCACAAACTGTTTTTTTTAAAGCCCAGAGGATTGTATTTAGTGGCTTATCATCGTGGAAATTATGAAACAACGTATGAAACATATGAACGTATGATAGAATTTGCCGAGAAAAACCAATTAGAGTTTTGCGGCTATTCATATGAAGCATTTATTTTAGATGAAATCTCTGTGATTGGATATGAAAACTATATTACAGAGATTCAAATTCAAGTTAAACCAAAATAAAGAGGCGAACCCTTAGTAGTTCGCCTCTTTATTTTTCATGCTGTTTAATAAAATTAAATAATTCATCTAATGTTTCTGCAGAGATAAATTTTGCTTCTTTAATAACATGGGTGTCAAAGTCCCGCTGCCCAGCAATGGCTCCATCTTCAGTGAGCCAAAGATAAGTATGAATAGTGGAAACTCCTAGTTTCTTTGAACGAATCATCAATAAGTAGTCTGCGAAATCATCCATAACGACTTCTTCTTCAATAGTAGGTGCTGATCTAAAAGTGAACCAAAAATGGTCGATATCGAATTCATCCTCAGGGTCTAAATTAGTTATGCATTTATCTTCTTCAAAGAGATACACCTCATACTCAGGATTTTGAAGCATCCCAAGACACAGCTCTTTTGTAGGTTGATGATAAATGGCTCTACCCGTTAAAAGTCCAACTCCAAAAGCAAGAATCAAACCAATAAATATGAATAAATAAACTTTTTTCATAAATCCCTCTCCTTTAGTTTTCAATCGGAATAACTTCACTTCCAATAATATTCCCATCTTGATCATAAATGTATTATTCAAATACGATATTTCCTTCAGCATCTAAATTATAGGTATCGTAATCTGGTATCTTCTGTTCCCCTATAAGATAAGAAAATCTTTAAATTGTTATAGAAATTTAGAAAAAAGTAAATCTATATATAAACAGAAATGTATTTTATAATGCTACATCAGTCTTAGTTGGTAAGTCGCTTTAATACTAAGACAGACTATAGTCCAGGGGTCACCTACCATGCGAAGCATGTTTACTCCGCTGGTAGGGAATGGGGCAGCTAGAGATTTCTAAAAGAAATCTACTCCTCCGCTACTAGGGCTTAAAAATTTTCTATGAAGAAAATTTATCTGGACTTATATAAATACATAGTAAAATATATTTCGATTCACCAACCATTAATGTTTTTTTAAGTATTTAAAGATAGCAAAGATAATAAAAACTAGGACAAGTGTTGAAAGAACTTGTAAAGTTAAATTAACGAAGTCAGGTGCAATATAAATTGTCATAAAATTCCTCCTTTTATTTTATCATATCATAAATTATAAATAGGGAGGTGAGTGATTTTTCAAATGTATTGAAAATGCATAATATTATGAGTAACGATAAGGGAAAGATGGCGTTTCGGTGAGTTGAAGTGAGCAGTAGATGGATGCAGCAAAAAAAATGCTCCTTCAGCAGTTAGATCTTTTAATGAAGCAAGGAATTGTGATTAATGAAAAAGTGATGATCAACAATGCTGTTGAATTGACCTATTATTTAAGTGAATCCGGATTATTACTGCTTCCACTCGTTGAGAATATGATTAAATGGGGAAATAGTCATTTAAGTTGTTCGGAGTAGTTACAAAAAAAGTGCCTAATTATGCCTGATTATTTTTCTTGTTATAGTAAAGCTATCAGCTAAACGTGGCGGTTTATTTTTCTTATGTCTTTATAATTTCTTTAATTTTAATTGATAGATTGAAGTTAAAGGAGTGATTAAGTTGAAAAAATTAATGATGATTGTACTGATATGGATTGTAGTCGGATGTGAGAAGTTAGAAGATTTAAAAGAGGTAGCGATGACAAATTTACAAATGAATCAACAGTTACCTATCTGTACTTTAAATACTGAAACCTTTGATGAGGTGGTTTGTCATGAACAAAGGTTTCAAATTTCTGATGAAGTGATTGATTTAAGTTTAGTTGACGATTCAATTGCTAAGGTAAATGTTTCATTTATATTAAGTGATGGACGCATTCTTTCAAAAGAAGAGTTACGTGAAATCCAGAGGTTACCGGAGGATAAACTTGAAGAGAGAACATATTTATCATTTGGTTGGATT
>JAUMTV010000125.1 GCA_030531025.1 Turicibacter sp. | reverse complement strand
TCCTCCTTTGCTAGGGCTTAAAAGTTTTTTACGATGTAAAAAACTTATCTGGACTTATATAGTTATTTTCTCAAACGAAAAGCGAGGCATACAATGTATGCCTCGCTTTTCGTTTAGTCAGTAATCGGTTACGCCATAACAAAAAAATAATTAACGTTGTTCAGTTAATTTTTTATAATAAATCTTATTCATTTTTTTATTCAAAAGATGTTCCAGTTCAAACCAACCATGGCGACGATAATAATCATTGTGCCCCGTCGTTAAATAAACATTTGAATACCCAAGAAGCTGTGCTCGATGAATGACGTGATTCATCAATAATTACCCATAATTACGACCTCGATAATTTTCATCGATATACAATGAAGTAATCCATGGATAATAATTCGAATTTGTTAGGACATCGTTTTTAATTAAACCACAACACCCAATAATCCCCTCATCACTAACTAAAACGTAAAAGTCACTAAGTGAATTAGCTGTTAGTGATAAATCGCAGATTTCATCATAAAATTGTGAAACTTGATTTTGATTATCCCAAACTTTTTGAATATATTGAATGGCCTTATCTGTCCCGACTGGACTTTGTTTAATATTTACAACTTGTAACATGTTTTCCCCCCTATAAAACACATCTGTTACTAATGATGTTTTCTAAGTTTTCGCCAATCTAAATCGCCATTATCGAGTGCTCTTACAAAGATTTCTGCTGATGCTAAATTTGTTGCAATTGGTACATAGTGAACATCACACAAACGAATTAATGCTTGGATGTCGGTTTCATGTGGCTGTGGAGTTAATGGATCACGTAAAAAGATAACTAAGTCTATCTCTTCCGTTACAATCATCGCTCCAATTTGTTGATCACCGCCAAGTGGTCCTGAAGCCAACTTATTCACTCGCAACTCTGTTCCAGCCTCAATTCGTGTTCCTGTTGTTCCCGTTGTATACAAACCATATTTTTTCAAAATATGTTCATAAGCATAACAAAAATTAACCATTTGGTCTTTCATTCTATCATGTGCGATTAATGCGACATTTAAATTCAAGTCTTTCACCCTCGTTTCATATGGTCTCCCTAGGCGCAAACCTATATTACCATTTTTAATTTTTAAATTCCAATTATTTTAAAATAAACATTTCAACATTTCTTGACAGACTAAAAAAGAGAAACAACATCAGCAATTAAAGTTTAGTAGTTAATAACTCATAAATTTTTTTTATGAGTTTTATTTTAGTGGTGCCACTAAAACAAAAGGGGGGAATTTGTTTTAGTGGATTTTACTAAGTTTATCAAGCGATTAATTAAACATTTAATTCCCACTTTTGAATCGTCATTTCAACTTCTTCATCACTAATAAACTCAATTCCTTGGGCATCTAAATGTGAATAAACGGTTGAAGTCATCGCATGGGCTCCACCTTGAGCAAATAGCTCTACCGAATAAGTATCCATTAATAGACGAAGTGATAACTTTCCATCAACTAATGGAACTGGCATTTCACGATAATTGAGCCCTTCAATCTCACTACCACTTTGACGACGATCAAAACTTAATACCCCACGATCACTTTCATAAACAATATTCGTCTCTTGTCCATGACCTTTCATCACTTTAATTTCAAAGCGTTTAGCATCTTTCAAGTCAATCACCATCTCCATATCAAGATGACGGCCTTCAATTCCCGCTAATGTCTTACTTCCTTTAAACGTAACAGCTTCATGTGCAATATGCCCTATACGATATTTTTCAATCTCACGCACAGGCCATTGATACATAACATCCTCTTTGATTGTTAGCTCACGTGGAATTGTCATTGACGTGACCCATCCATACTTATCAGTTGGCATATTTTGATGCCAAGATTGCATCCATGCAATCATAATGCGGCGTCCATCTAAACTTTCTGTTGTTTGTGGTGCATAAAAGTCTAAACCATAATCAATCTCTTCCATCACACGACGTTCAAAATGAGCTGTCTCATAGTTTAAATGTCCTAAACAATACACAGTTGTATTCGTATTTTTATGTCTAAACTCCTCTACCGGTACCCCTTGAGGTGACATAATTAATACATCTTCTCCATCTAAATGGAAGAAATCTGGGCATTCCCACATATAACCAAATTCATGGTTACTTTCACCAACTAAACCAACATACGTCCAATCAATGAAGTTCTTTGATTTATATAAAAGAACACGAGCACTATTTTCATCGCTTTTACTTCCAAGTACACAATAATATGTATCATCCTTTTTCCATACTTTTGGATCACGGAAATCAGTTAAACTTGAATGTTCTGGCATTTCTTCTGTTTTAATGACCGGATTATGTGCATACTTTTGATAATTAACCCCATCTCCTATCGCTAAACATTGCACTTGACGAACCCAAGATTCATCTTCAGGATTTGGATTAGTATGACCTGTATACATTAAAACATGCTTCCCATCAACCTCTAGTGCACTTCCAGAGAAACATCCTCCTGTCTCATAAGGTTGATCTGGCGCCATTGCAACAGGTAAGTACTCCCATTTAATTAAATCTCGACTTTTTACATGACCCCAATGCATTGGTCCCCACTTCACATCATATGGAAAGTATTGATAAAACAAATGATATTCCCCTTGATAAACCGAGAATCCATTTGGATCATTCATCCAACCAACTTCTGGCATATGATGAAAATGATTTCTCTCTTTTAGTGTTACAATTTCATCTTTCTTACTCGCGACATATGCTCTTGCCTTTTTTAATTCTTCGCTTATTTCTTGTAATAGTTGTTCTTGTTGAATGAACATCCTCATTCACACTCCTTTTCTAACTCCCCCAAAACTAGACACATTGTTTTAAAGTAAAGCGTTTTAGGTACAGCTCTATCATATAAAATTTTCTTTATTTTAGCAACTTTTTTATTAAAATTTTATATTTTTTTACTAATTTTATTTTTATCAAAAAACGTCAACGTCTGTATGACTTTTTTTCTTCATAACACATCACTTTAAAGCGAATGGACTGATTTTTAAAGACACCAATTTCTTTAAATCCTACTTTTTCATAAGTTTTAATGGCTCTTATATTAAAATCAGCAACTGTCAACCTAAACTTTTGGCTCCCATATTTATTTTTTGCATGCTCCATCCCAAGTTTAACAAAGTTAGGACCATGTCCTTTTCCACATAGTAGTGGATTCATGCCTAAGCCAATATCTGTATAAGTTGTATCATCATAAAAACCTTTTACTTTTCCGACTGATACTTGAGCAGACCTTCCATAACAATAAAAACCAATGACTTGTTCTTCTTGGTTCAACACAGTGTAATAGTTATCTTCTAAAAACTCCTCTACGCACTCTTTAGCCCCATTAAGATTGTACCAATCATAAGGCTCAGTATATTGCCAAAACGAAATCTTCAATGCATCCTGTTCTTTCATTTTTCGTATTTTTAATTTCATCATCTCACTCCATTTCACAAAAAAACTCCAGTGATAAGATTGTTCTTACACTGGAGTATATGAAACGACGTTACATTAAATTAAAAATTATATATTTTTGAATACTTCTCGTTTAAATAGTCGATGAAATATTGTGGATTTAATGGTTCTCCTGTCACATGCAAAATAAGCTCTGATGGTGTATATATATTCCCATAAGCATGTACACGATCTTTTAACCAGTTATAAATGCTAGACAACTGCCCTAATTCAATTTGTTTTTCAATATCCGGAATATCTTTTTTCATCTGATGATAAAACTGTGCTCCATATAAATTACCAAGAGCATAACTCGGAAAATAACCGATTAATGCTTCTGACCAATGAACATCTTGCATCACTCCCTCTGAATCATTTTGCGGTGTAATTCCTAAGTATTCTTCATACTTTTGATTCCAAAGAGCTGGCAACTCATCCACCTCAACAGCATGACTTACTAATAATTTTTCAATCTCATAACGGATAATGACATGTAATGAATACGTCACCTCATCGGCTTCTGTGCGAATAAGAGATGGATTTACTTGATTAATGAGACGATAAAAATTTTCTAACGAGACGTCTTTATATTCTGGAAAAATTGCTTGTAATTTTGGATAAAAGTTACGCCAAAATGGTAGACTACGTCCAATAATATTTTCATAAAAACGTGATTGTGATTCATGTATTCCCATAGATGGTGAGTCATCTATTCCATAAACCGCTAATTCATGCGGCATGTTTTGTTCATAAATTGCATGTCCCCCTTCATGAATAGAACTAAACATTGCACTTTCTAGATTATCTTCATAATAATGCGTCGTAATACGAACATCTTTCGGACCAAGGGTAGTCGTAAATGGATGTTCAACTTCATCTACTCGTCCTGAATTTTTATAATCATATCCCATTGCATCTAATATCATAAGCGATAACTTCTCTTGACGTTCTTTATCAAAAAGACCTGATGGGTGAGTCTGTCCGTCTTTTTGATTAGAGCTTTTAATCTTATTTAATAGCTCAACAAGTCCATCTCGCAAAGGTGGAAAAATACGATCAAGCTCTTCAACTGTCATCCCTTTTTCAAAATCATCTAAAAACGCATTATAAATATGCCCTTTATATCCAATACATTCTGCTTGCTTAACTGCTAGCTCAACAATTCGTTTTAAATATGGTTTAAAAAGATCATAATTTTGTTGTTCTTTTGCCTGTTTCCAATATTGACTTCCTTTTGAAGTTGCCACTGTTAACTCTTGTTGTAGAGATTGAGGAATTTTAATACTCTTTTCATACCATTCTTTAAAATGTTCGACTAATTTAGCCTCATATTGTGTGAGACTTTCTTCTGTTGCTAAAATGTCTAATGCATCTTTAATTTTTGCTTCAGTCGCTAATAGATGGTACTCTCCCGACAAATACCCCATCACTTCACTACGGTAATCAATAGCATTGACGGGTGCCATCACTTCCATATCCCATGACACAATACTTAACGTCGAATTCAAATAATTCATTTTAGTGAGATGCTCTTTTAAAAAACTTAATGCCTGCTCCTTATTCAAAATAACTCCTCCTTTATAGAAAGTACTTCTATTCATACTCTACCACACTCTAGGAGGAATAAAAGCATTAGCCTTATCGATTATCAACTTTTTCTGGATATAAGTCATGATTCATTAAACGATACATCGCCATTTCTTCATATTTTGTTCCTGGGCGTCCATAGTTACAATACGGATCGATACTGATTCCCCCACGTGGTGTGAACTTCCCCCAAACTTCAATATATTTAGGATCCATTAACTTAATTAAGTCTTTCATAATAATATTCATGCAGTCTTCATGAAAATCACCATGATTTCGGAAGCTAAATAAATAAAGCTTTAATGATTTACTTTCTACCATTTTTTCACCAGGAATGTATGAGATGTAGATGGTCGCAAAATCCGGTTGTCCTGTAATAGGACAAAGACTTGTAAATTCCGGACAATTAAATTTAACAAAGTAATCATTATTTGGATGTTTATTGTCAAACACTTCTAAAATATCTGGGTCATATGAATAAGTATACGTTGTGCCTTGGTTTCCTAATAAAGTAATTGTTTTTAAATCCTCTTGCTTGCGTCCTGCCATTTTATTTTTTCTCTCCTTTTTTACCTAAATACTTTTCAAGTCCACGTTGTCTCAAGTGACAGGCCGGACAAGTTCCACAACCGTCACCTTTAATTCCATTATAACAAGTCAACGTATGCTCACGGATATAATCTAATTTTCCAAGTGTATCAGCCATCTCCCACGTTTGAGCTTTATCTAGCCACATTAAAGGGGTGTGAACGACAAATTCATAATCCATACTTAAATTAAGTGTGACATTTAACGATTTAATAAAGATATCTCGACAATCTGGATAACCCGAGAAATCTGTTTCACACACGCCTGTAATGATATGGCGCGCCCCTTTGACTTTAGCCAACACTCCAGCAAATGTTAAAAACAGCATATTACGTCCCTCTACAAATGTTGATGGAAGTTCACCATTTTCACCTTCTTTAATTTCAATTTCATCACGTGTTAACGCATTGGGAGCTAATTGACTTAATAATGACATATCTAAAATATGATGTTCCACTCCAAACTCTTCACAAATCGCTTTTGCACAGTCAAGTTCATGACGATGTCGTTGATTATAATCAAACGTCACAGCAATAACTTCATCAAATTGTTTCATTGCCCAAAATAGACACGTCGTTGAATCTTGGCCTCCACTAAAGACAACCACCGCTTTTTTATTCACTTTAATCACTCCTTATCTCATTAACAAGAGGATTTCTTGTCTTAAATTCGAATCTGTTTCAATCCGCTTGCCTTTATAGGTCACTGTCGTTGTTGATGACCCAGGTTTCTTAATGCCTCTTGAGGTCATACAACTATGCTCTCCTTGAACAAGAACAATAATGGCGTCACTTTCTGTTATTTTTCCAACAATCTCGGCGATTTCCTCACCAATACGTTCTTGAAGTTGTAATCGGCGTCCGACCATATCTGCTATCCTTGCTATTTTACTTAAACCAATAATTTTTTCTTTTGGCAAATAGGCGACACTAACTTTCATGTTATACATCAGCGCTAAATGATGTTCACAATAACTGAAAATTGGAATATCTTGAACAATAACAAAATTATGATTAGACTGTTCAGCCGATACTTCTTCGTCAAATGTTGTTCCATACAAACTCGCAATCTCATCATTACTTAACGCCATGCCTGCAAATACTTCTTCGTACATTTTTGCGACTCTTTTTGGCGTCTCCTTTAACCCTTCACGACTTGGATCATCTCCTAGTGCAATTAAAATTTCACGAATACAAGCTTCAATTTTATCCGTATCAATTTGACGGCTCATTCTAAACTCCCCTCATTTCCTTCGGCCAAATATACTTATGTAACTGTAGTTGTAAACGAACATCATTTAAACAATGATTTTTCATAAATTCAACAATCTCTTTTGGCTCTACTTTATCTGTAACAGGACTAAAATAGACAAGGCAGCGATGAATTAAATCATAGCTATTAATAATGGATAAAGCGGTATGTAAATCTTCCTGACCTGCAATGACAAATTTATAAACATCTTTTTTATCAACAACCGTTAAATTTTGATGGCACATCTTTGCACTCATTTTACTTGCTGGACATTTATAATCTAAAATAAAGTGTAGATTACCGTTTTTATATTTTTCTTTCAAAGCCGTAATATCAACCGATCCATTTGTTTCAATGTGAATGATTAACTCGTGATCCTCAAGTAGAGTATCTAATAATAATTCAATATTGGGCTGAATCAGAGGCTCTCCTCCTGTCAGTGTCACATTCTTTACATTCGTTTGTTTTATATAATGATAAATCTCTTCGGCACTCATACGTGTAACAGCTGATGTTTCATCCCAAGAATATGTTGTATCACACCAACTACATCGTAAGTTACAATGACTAAAACGAATAAACGTTGCTAACTCACCAGATGTAGGCCCTTCTCCATCAATTGAGACAAAGGTTTCAATGACATTAAACATTAGATATCCTCCCTATAAATACAACTATTTGTCGGTGTTTCATATAGCTCAACCTCTGTTACGGCTATCCCATGTTTTTGAATTTCATGATAAATATGACGTGACATTTCTTCTGCTGTTGGACGGTATGGAACAAATAAAATATCAAACAATTTGCCAGATTCGTTTAATTTATCAACAACACGACATCCTTCTTCATTATTTTCAACTACTAATTTATGATCAAATAAATCATGAATCTCCTTCAAGACAGATTTAACATCTGAAAAATCAGTAACCATGCCGCGTAATTGTCCCTCTTCATGTAAAGTTTGACTAGATACCTTAACGACTAGACGATAACGATGACCATGAATATTGTTACACTTTCCTTTATACCCGCTTAAATAATGAGCCATATCAAATTGAATTTCACTTTTTAATGTAAACATTGCTCTCTCTCCTCTCTACAAAAAAAGCTTCTTTTATGTACATCACTAGACATACACAAAAGAAGCTTTTATTTTAGCAATAAAAAAGGCGCAAAGGCGCCAATAGTTTCTTTATCTATACGAGCCTAGTTTTGTTTTAAGACAGGATGGTCTAAATGAACTGTCTGATTTAATTTACACTTTTTTATACCATAAATACAATGAATTAGCAAGTCTATTCTAAAACAAAATTTTACAAAAATTGCTAAAAAATAAAAAAGGAGGTTCAAAAGAACCTCATAAAACAGGGGATGATTTATAAATATTGGGATGAAAAGAGAGAATATTACGAAGTTTTTTGGGGGAACTTCGTAATTATAAATTAGGGTAGTGTCTTGTTCTTCAAGACATTTATTATTATGCCATATATATCTCAATGAATTGTGTTCTTTTCGTGTTAAAATGTCGAATTATATCTTTTTTTGTTCACTCATTTATATTTAAAATAAAAAAAGGAGGTTCAAAAGAACCTCATAAAACAGGGGATGATTTATAAATATTGGGATGAAAAGAGAGAATATTACGAAGTTTTTTGGGGGAACTTCGTAATTATAAATTAGGGTAGTGTCTTGTTCTTCAAGACATTTATTATTATGCCATATACACCTCAATAAGTTGTGTTTTTTTTTGTGTTAAGTTGTCGAATTATATCTTTTTTTGTTTGTTATCTTCGTTTTAAAATAATAAAGACATTCTTTTTAACTCTTAAAATATGAATGGATTTATATCTTTTAAATTTAAAAATAAACTCTATATAGACCATCACGCCTGGAGGGCACCACAATAAACGAAAATAAACGGTGC
>JAUMTV010000124.1 GCA_030531025.1 Turicibacter sp. | reverse complement strand
AAATCTACTCCTCCTTTGCTAGGGCTAAAAAATTTTCTATGAAGAAAATTTATCTAGACTTATATATAAGTCCAGATAAGTTTTTCATATCGGAAAACTTTTATCTGGACTATAGTCTGTCTTAGTATTAAAGCGGCTTTACACCCAGGCCTGTTATAAAATTGTAAAATACTTTTCTGTTTCTATATATAAATATAGTGGTATAAAATATTTTCTTGTTTTGCATCAATTTTAAAGCAAATTAGTTGAAATTAAAGTGAAAGTAAGCATTAATAGGTTGTATCTCATGACAGTGTAGTGTACAATATAAAAGATATAATATCGCTATCGTCATGGAGGGATATGGATGGTTGAAATTTATACATCACCTAGTTGTTCATCTTGCCGTAAAGCAAAAAAATGGTTAGATGAATATGGGATTAAATATATTGAAAAAAATTTATTTGTCACAAAAATTACGCGTGAAGATATTAAGCATATTTTAGAAAAAACGGAAAATGGATTTGAAGATATTATCTCAACTCGTTCAAAAGCATTTAAAGAAAATAACTTAGATGCAGATGAAATGACCATTAATGAATTACTTGATTTTATTGTTGCAAATCCAAGTGTCTTACGCCGTCCAATTATTGTAGATAAGCATCGTTTACAAGTCGGATATAATGATGAAGAAATCCGTTGTTTTTTACCACGTGAATTACGTAATGTGATTTATTGTAACAATTGTGATAATTGTAATTGCTCATATGTAAATGCATTAGAGCGTGCTTTAAGTGATAACTTTATTGAAAATACTAAAAAAAGAAGTTAAATTTATCATAAAATAAAGTTAAAGTAAGAGAAGTAACTGAGTCATCAAGTTGCTTCTTTTTTATTTTAGATAGTGATTTTTCTCGCGAATAAACAATCATATTTGTAAATTCATTTGAATACATTTTAATAGGGATCTTTAACATGAAAACAACAACTAAGCAGAAAGAAATATGTGTAGTTGTTTTTTATTATGTTTTAAAAATATAAGGAAGATGGAAGGAGAGTATACGATGATTAATGTAAATGAAATTTTACACCGCATAATCGCTGAATTTCAAAGCATTGAGCAGGTCACTGCTATTGCTATAGCTGGTTCAAAATTTTCTAATTATCAAGATGACTTATCAGATATTAATATAAATGTTTATTATATATCCCCTATTTCAGAAGAAACAAGAAGTCAAATTCTAACAAAGTTTTCAAGTGATATCGAACTTGATTGTGTCGGCCCAGTTCAAACTGATCATTTTCGATTACGAGATTTTCTTATTGAAATTGATGTTTGTTATTTATCATTTGAAGAGATTGAAACTAAACTCATTAATTTAATGAAGTATGCAAAGGTTAATCGAAATGAATCTACTAAAGTGGCCTATTTTGTTCATTATTCAAACATTGTCTTTGATCGACATGGAAAATTAAATCAACTAAAACAAGACTATACATTATCTTATCCAGACGAACTACGTCGAAACATTATTCAATTAAACTATCCAATGTTTAAAGCACAATCAAAATCTTATTATAATCAATTTGAACGAGCTTTAAATCGGCGGGATCAAATTCATATCATTTCTTTATTAAATGATTATTTAAAAAGTTATCTTGAAATTATTTCCGCGATGAATAAACAGTTTGATCCAATAGAAAAAAGAGTGCTACAAATTGTGGACGAAACTTGTTCCATTCTTCCGAAAATGTTGAAAGAAAATATTGAACTTCTTTTTGTTTATGCCAGTCGTTGTGACAAACAATTGCTACAAGTCGTAACAATCATGATTAATCAACTCACTGATCTCATGAACGAACAAGGTCTTTTATAAAAAGAAAACAATAATCTCCTGCGTAAAACATAGTGGGTGATTTATATATGTTAATAGCAAAGCAAAATAATCAATTAATTGACTTAAGAAAAGTTTCGAGTACAGATTTTTCGCGATTAAAATTAGCTTCTAATTATGCGTGTCCGTATTGTGGGGCCTCAGTTATTCTTAAACAGGGGCCAAAACGAAGGGCTCATTTTTCTCATAAAACGTCATGTGATTACAAAGATCATGACCATGAGAGTGAGGCTCATCATTTAAGCAAACTCGTATTAGAAGAATGGCTTAGCAATCAAGGTGTGAGGACTATCAAAGTAGAGTACCGATTAGCAGCTATTAATCGGATTGCAGATATTTATTTTGAATATGAAAATGAAAAATATGTATTAGAAATTCAAAAGAGTATGATTGATGCATCATTATTTCATCAACGAACAAATGACTATGAAAAACTAGGAATTCGTGTCATTTGGATTTTTATTGGGCCGATTCAGGCACGTGAAAAAACTTATTTATTAAATCGAGTCATGAGACTTCAAAAACAGAATCGGTTAATTCATTTTAATGTTTTAACTGAAACATTTACGTTGTTTGATCATCTCGTTTGGATTAATCAAAAAGAAGTTCAAGGGATGACTCAGACGGTGCTACTTAAACATTTTTCATTAGCATCTCTTCTTTTGCCTAACACGCAATATGAACAAAGACAACTAAATGACTGGCTCGTTATTAAACAGGAGTTTCGTTTAAAAAAAGCATTAAGTTATCAACGAAGTGAACGTGGATTGTTAAGATTGTGTGCCCCTTTTTTAATTAATGTCTCATTACTTCCGTCTGTCGTTGGTTGGCCGATCGAAGGGAAAGCTTATACTAAGCCGTTATTTATTTGGCAAGGGTATGTCGTGTTATGTATTATGTCGGATTATGAAGAACATGATGTCTTTACATTGTCAGAGCTACGTCAAAAGTTAAGGTTTCGCTATCATCTAAAAGAGTCAACAGACGTCGTAGAAGCACTGAAAGAATATTTAACATTATTAGCTTTATTTGGTATGCTTAATGAACAATTTGGCTATTATGAATATGTTAGACGTCCTAGGTTATATTCACAGCTTGAGCCTTACTTCATAGAAGATGAACAGTTAGGACAAGTTTGGATACAAAAAAACTAGCTTCATCAAGTGAAGCTAGCTTTTCTTACTTTAAAGCGGCCATTGTCGCACGTTTAATTTTGTTTTCAGCTGGACGTTTTGGGATATGGTGTTTATTTAATAGTTCATGAAAGGCGTTTAATCCTTCATTATAATCATTGACTTCGTATTCTAATTCAAAATCAATAACTTCACCATAGAAGCTTTTATCAAGAACTAAAAGCCCATTTTCATAAGGGACTTCGGCACGTTTAGTTGTTAAATCGGTAATCACACGTAATTGATTTACATCAATTCCTAAATTAATCAGTGTCTCATAAACTGGACCTTTTACAAGCTGACGATCATGCTTTAATGTTTTATAGTCAGCCTTTGTAATGAGTTGGTCGGTTTCAAGTAATCCAACTTCAGCTTTTGTTTTTAGAGTCAGTTCATAAGTATTATTTTTAATACGCACACGAAGAGCTGCTTGATTCTTTTTTAAATCAAAAGAAGGTGTATCAAAATAAACATTTTTTTGTGTCCAAATTTGCTCTTCTTGAATTGAGAAGCATTTTAGGAGTTCTTGGTATTCACTTTCATCTAACATGTTCTTAAATTCGATTTCTAGATTTGTAGACATAAACAATCTCACCTCTATTTAATTATGACGTAAAGGCATGATATAATCAATGTGTGAAAAAAAATTATTAAAATTAGTTGAGTGAGAAACGACGAATTAAACTTAAAGAGAAGGAAATAGAGGTGAAGCTAAATGGATTGGTTAAGCTTTTTTGAGCCGTATGAATTAGCCTTACAAGAATTAAAAATAAACTTACGAGGGATTAGACAACAATATAAAACAAAGGGGCTTCATTCCCCAATTGAATTTGTTGATGGACGTATTAAAACAATCTCAAGTATTTTAGATAAATTAGATCGTATGGGATTATCGATTAATGAAATTGATCGAGTTTATGATATTGCAGGACTTCGTATTAATTGTCAATTCGTAGAAGATATTTATATGGTCGCTGAATTATTAAAAAAGCGTCAAGACTTAGAAATTGTTGAAACACGCGATTATATTTTACATCAACGAGCAAGTGGTTATCGTTCGTATCATATTCATGCATATTATCATTTAGAAACGATAGATGGGATGAAGCGTGTGATGGTTGAGTTTCAAATTCGTACACTTGCGATGAATTTTTGGGCGAGTATTGAGCATTCTTTAAATTATAAATATGAAGGCCAAATTCCAACAGTGATTAAAGATCGATTAAAACAAGCGGCTGAAGCAGCGGCTTGGCTTGATGGTCAAATGTCAGAAATTCGTGATGAAATCGCAGAAGCACAAAAAACATTTGAGAAACGTCAAACAGATGAATTTAGAGTTGTTGAACCACCAACAAGTTTAGTCACTTTAAATGAAGATTATTTAATTAAGAAACACAAAGGAGAATAATATGAAAGTAGCGATTTACGCAAATGAGCGTGAGCACTCTCAGCAAGTTAAACAACAGCTTGAACTAAAATTAAAACAAGAACAAATTGAATTAAATGATCAAAGCCCAGATATTGTGTTAACGATTGGTGGAGATGGAACGGTACTTCATGCGGTTCATCATTATTTAGATCAAATTGAGAAAGTAAAATTTATTGGGGTACATACCGGTCATTTAGGTTATTATACGGATTGGTTACCTGACGAGTTAGATGAACTTGTTCAATTTTTAAAGCAAGAACATTCACATATTAGTCAATATCCATTGCTTTCGATTGTACTTTGTGAAGATGAAGAGTGTTATCAGTTATATGCTTTTAATGAAATGACACTTTTAAATGCGTTTCGGACACAACATTTAAATGTAACGATCGATGATTTATTTTTTGAGTCATTCCGAGGAACTGGGGTTTGTATTTCGACTCCTACTGGAAGTACGGCGTATAACAAATCATTAGGTGGAGCAATTGTTTATCCAAGTTTAAAAGCGTTTCAGATGACTGAAATTGCATCGATTAATAATAATGTTTTCCGTACGATTGGGTCACCGCTTATTATTCCGTATGAACAAGTCATCACCCTTCAATCTGAAAATTTTGCTGATGTTACGATTACTCGAGACCATTTGTATGAAACATATAAAAACATTCAAAAAATTAAAGTCACTTTATCAAATCGACACGTATCGTTTATTAAGCGTCGAGATGTCTCATTTTGGGGACGCGTAAAAGATCATTTCTTATAGGAGTTGCAACATGAGTTTACAGTTAACATATCAGATTGGTCCTGATGAAAAAGGCACATCCCTTTTAAATTTTTTAAAAAAACAAGAGATTTCAAAAAAGGCAATCGTTGCTACGAAACATCGTGGAGGAGATTTAAGAGTTAATGGAGAACATCAAACGGTTCGATATACCTTACAAGAAAATGATGTTTTAACTGTTATTTTCCCACCTGAAGAACGTAGTGAAGGGTTAAAACCTTATGAACATAGGCTAGATGTTGTTTTTGAAGATGACTATTTATTAGTCATTAATAAACCGGCTGGCATCCCAACCATTCCATCCCTTCGCCATCCACGCGAAACATTAGCTAATGCACTTATTCATTATTATAATGAACATGAAATTAAGTCAACGATTCATTTTGTGAATCGACTGGATCGAGATACATCTGGTTTATTAGTGGTCGCTAAGTATCGTCACGTGCATCATTTAATGACAAAAGATGTGAAGCAAATTAAGCGAAAATATTACACGCTTGTTAAAGGTCATTTAAAGTCTTCTTTTGGAACAATCAAGGCTCCAATTGCGAGATTACAAGAAGGAAATGTTAAACGTGGCGTTTGTGAATCAGGTGATGAGGCTATCACGCATTATCGTGTCATTCAATTTCAAGGCAAAAATACATTAGTGGAATGTGAGCTTGAAACAGGACGCACGCATCAAATTCGTGTTCACATGGCTTATTTAGGTCATCCTCTTATTGGAGATACATTATATGATGATGAAGCCATCACACTAAAAGAAGGTCATTTACTGCATAGCTATTATGTGAGCTTTATTCATCCTATTACAAAGAAGAAGCACTGCTTTCAAACAGATATCCCTCAACGATTCCATAGATATAAGTCCAGCTAAAAGTTTTTCATATTGAAAAACTTTTAAGCCCTACTAATGGAGGAAACATGCTTCGCATGGTAGGTGACCCCTGGACGAGAGTCTGTCTTAGTATTAAAGCAATTAAGCAACTAAAACTGATGTAGAATGATGAAATACATTTCTGTTTCTATATATAAAAGAAGTGAGCCACCTTTTGGCTCACTTTTTTATTTAATAGCGATACCTCATACTAGAGTAACCACCTAAGATGCTAATCACTTTATATCCAGCCGGCTCTAGTATGATGCATGCTCGATAACTTTCACCACCATGAGCACAGATTAAGTAATACGTATCTTGACGATTTAAGTAGCGTTCTGGATACATGACAAGTGTTTGATAAGAGATGTTAACAGCAGTCGGAAGATGAAATTGAGCAAATTGATACGGCTCACGAATATCAATAATAATCGGATTTGTATTCATCATCTGACTTAATTGAGTCATCGAAATACTTCTTGGCATAATAGACCTCCTTTGTTCATCACGTAAATCGTTTTTTATCTTTCACATGGGCGAAACAGTTATTTTGCCGGAATCTAAAAAATGATATACTTAATATATCTTATGAGGGGGGAAGCGAGGATGTTATATGCTTTTACAAATAAAAGAGCTTTATAAAGATCAGTGTATTATTGATGAAATGCCAGATTATCCAAATGATTACTACTGGTTTAAAGATGAAGGAAATCACTTAATTGGCATCAAAAAGAATGTTTCAACATCGGAGAAAAAGCTATTGTCGCTATTATTTGATGAAATTATCTCGGTTGATTTTGATCAACAAACTAGGTTATTTTGGTTAGAGTTATTGTTGTATGGAAAAACAAAACTATTAGAAATGATGGAGCCATCTTATCAAGAGGCACGTTTTATCTTTTTTCATCATAACTTTGACTCAGAATCAAAGATTCAATTTGATCAATTAATCAAAAGCTTTAATGAAAAGTTCATTGTTTTATTTATTGATCGTGAGTACGGTGTTATTTTAGATTTTACAAAGCGAGATGAATATGACATCAAAGAGTTTGAAGAGATTGCTAAAGCGATTAATGAAGACTTTTATTATAATACGAATCTGTATAAAACAATGGAGTATAAAATTAATGAGACAATCTCCGAGGCATTTTTAAAGGAGTTTGATCTTTATAAGAACTATCGAAATCGTCATAAGCTAATAATGGAACAGCAAGAGCTTCTATTACAATATATGATTTTAACAGTTGATGATTACGGGGGATTTACTCAAGTAGCACAAAAAATTGAAACATTAGCTTATGATCTTATAGAAGTCGTGAAGTGTTATTTAGAAAATAACTTTAATTTATCAATGGGAGCGAAAGCTTTGTACATGCATCGAAATACATTCATGAATAAACTAGAGAAATTTATTCAAGTAACAGGATTAAATGTCAAAGAGTTTAAAGATGCAACTGTGGCATATCTTGTGATTAAAAATCTCGAATTAAAACACAATGTGTAAACGCTATATACAAATTGCACAATAGGAAAGCTTAAAACATGTGCACCTTGTTTATTGTAAATAAATCGTTTTCATTCTATAATTTAACTATACCAAGAGGGAGGAATTAAAAATGGCTGAGTTAAAATTGAAAAACATTTACAAAATTTATGAAAACAATCCAAATCCATCTGTAACAGATTTCAATCTGGATATTGCAGATAAAGAGTTTATCGTATTCGTTGGACCTTCAGGGTGTGGGAAGTCAACGACATTACGTATGATTGCAGGATTAGAAGAAATTTCTAAAGGGGAATTCTATATTGATGGTGTATTAATGAACGATGTTGCACCAAAAGATCGTGACATTGCGATGGTATTCCAATCATATGCGTTATATCCACATATGAATGTTTATGATAATATGGCATTCGGATTAAAATTACGTAAAATTCCAAAAGAAGAAATTGATCGTCGTGTTAAAGATGCTGCACGTATTTTAGGATTAGAGCAATATTTAGATCGTAAACCAAAGGCGTTATCAGGGGGACAACGTCAACGTGTTGCATTAGGACGTGCGATCGTACGTGATGCGAAAGTATTCTTAATGGATGAGCCTTTATCAAACTTAGATGCTAAATTACGTGTTGCCATGCGTTCAGAAATTATTAAATTACATGATCGTTTAGCAACAACAACAATCTACGTTACCCATGACCAAACAGAAGCGATGACAATGGCTTCTCGTATCGTCGTTATGAAAGATGGAGTTATTCAACAAATTGGATCACCAAAAGAAATTTATGATAACCCACGTACTGTTTTCGTTGGTGGATTCATCGGGTCACCTGCTATGAACTTCATTCATGGTAAAGTATCAAACGGATATTTTATTGCAGATAACTTAAAATTCCGTATTCCAGAAGCGAAATTCAATATGTTAAAACAAAAAGGATACGATGGAAAAGAAGTAATCTTTGGTATTCGTCCAGAGGATGTACATGATGAGCCAATCGTAGCAGATACTTATGCAGAAGCAAAATACACAGCTGAAATTGAAGTTGCAGAGTTATTAGGACATGAATCTATTTTATATACAACATTAGCAGGACAACAATTAGTTGCTAAAGTTGATGCTCGTTCTGATATCCGTATGGGAGATAAATTAGAGCTAGCATTAGATATGAACAAATGCCACTTCTTCAATGTTGAAACAGAAGAAGTTATTCGATAAATTTTACTAAACACACACACAGATCTACTCATTAAGATAAAAGGCTG
>JAUMTV010000123.1 GCA_030531025.1 Turicibacter sp. | reverse complement strand
ACTATATATAAACAGATAAGTATTCTACATCTAAGGTAGCAAACAAAAAATACTGATATCCTTTATTTATAAAAACACCCTATCGTCCAGGGGTCACCTGCCATTTACGAAGTAAATGTATCCTCCACTGGTAGGGAATGGGTCACCTAGCGATTTCTGAAAGAAATCTACTCCTCCGCTACTAGGGCTTAAAAATTTTCTATGAAGAAAATTTATCTGGACTTATATAGTATCATTAAAAAGATGAATGTTTTAAAGTAGGTAAAGCATTAGGATAAACTTACTTCTTCTTTTACACTGTTAGAATACCTTCCCATGTCTTTATTAAAATATTAAAAGTTACGGAAAAAAGCTAAAGTGATAGAGTTCATAAAAATTGAGTCAAGATTGAGTTATTGTTAATAGAAAAGGGTTAATAACATAAAAAAGGTTATCTCCGAAGAGATAACCTTTTTTATGTTATTAATAAACGCGTTCTACTTTTCCTGATTTTAATGCGCGAGCAGAAACGTATACTTTTTTAGGTTTACCGTTAACTAAGATTTTAACTTTTTGAACGTTAGACTTCCAAGTACGTTTTGAAGCGTTCATAGCGTGTGAACGAGCGTTTCCTGTTTTAGTACGACGTCCAGTAACTGTACAAACACGAGCCATTAGTAAAAACCTCCTTACTTCACATTCTTATCTAAGACTCCTATTAATTTATCATACTTTTTGTTGATTAGCAAGTTTTTTTGAAATAATTACAGATAATAGTCATGAGAAGTTGGTTTTAGGTTATGTCCATGGCATTTTATATTTGTCAATGTGTATAATATATAGTAAAATTGAATTTAAGAATATAGCGATAAGGGAGGTTTGTCACCTATGACAGTCCAAATTAAAAATGAATATGGTCGAATTGACATTTCAAGAGATGCCCTTTCAACAGTCATTGGAAACGCAACAACTGAATGTTACGGTGTTGTCGGAATGGCTTCTAAAAATTTAGTTAAAGATGGATTAGCTGTTGTTTTAGGAAAAGAGAATTATAGTAAAGGTGTTACACTGCGCGCAGATGAAAATAATAAACTAATTGTAGACTTATATGTAATTGTCGGAATTGGTATTAAAGTTTCAGAAGTTTGTTTTGAAATTCAGAAAAAAGTTCAATATGTGATCGAAAAAACTTTCGGAGAACATGTTAAAGAAGTTAATGTGTTTGTGCAAGGAGTTAAAGGGTTAGATCGCTAGGAGGAGTATTATTCATGTCGTTGAAACAGATTAATGGTATCGTATTTAAGCAAATGGTAATTAACGGAGCTAACAACTTAGCGAATAAATCAAAATATGTAGACCAGCTTAATGTTTTCCCAGTTCCAGATGGAGATACAGGAACGAATATGAGCATGACGATGACAGCTGGAGCTAAAGAATTAGTTTCTTTAGAAGAAGCATCAATTGGGAAAGTCGCAAAAGTTTTATCACGTGGTTTACTAATGGGTGCACGTGGAAATTCAGGTGTAATCTTATCTCAGTTATTCAGAGGATTTGCAACAGGTCTTGAGGGGAAAGACGAAGCGAACATCGAAGAAATTGCAAAAGCGTTGGAAAGCGGAGTTAAAACAGCCTATAAAGCAGTTATGAAGCCCGTTGAAGGAACAATTTTAACCGTTGCTCGTGAGTCAGCCGAAGCTGCTGTTGCAAAATACGAAACAGTTGATTCAATTGTCGATTTATATGAATTAGTGGTCAATGAAATGCAAGTATCTTTAGATCGTACACCAGAACTATTACCAGTATTGAAAGAAGTTGGTGTTGTTGATAGTGGTGGACAAGGATTAACTTATATTTTTGAAGGATTTTTAAAAGCATTAAAAGGTGAAACAATTGCGTTAGAAGCAGCAACAGAAACAGCTGGAGAATCTGCACAAATGGCTTTATCTAGCGATGAAGTTGAATTTGGTTACTGTACAGAATTCATTTTACGAATTGATGAAGAACGTACACCATTTAAAGAAGATGTCTTCCGTGGACGTTTAGAAAAGTTAGGAAACTCAATTGTTGTTGTACAAGATGAAGACATCGTTAAAGTGCATGTTCACACATTAACACCAGGTGAAGCTTTAAATTTAGCTCAAAAACACGGTGAATTTGTGAAGTTGAAAATTGAAAATATGACAGAACAGCACAATGAAATTATTGGACAAAATGCACCACAAGAAGCACCAACTAAACGTGAACAAGCTGAATATGGAATTATTTCAGTTGTAGCCGGTGAAGGAATTAAGCAATTATTCGAAGAGCAAGGATGTCATTATGTGATTGAAGGTGGACAAACAATGAACCCTTCAACAGAAGACTTCTTAAAAGCGATTGATGAATTAAATGCAAAAAATATTATTATCTTACCAAACAATAGTAATATCATCATGGCAGCTAACCAAGCAGCACAAGTCACTGAAGATGTAAACGTTGTGGTTGTTCCATCAAAAACAATTCCACAAGGTTATACAGCATTAATGATGTTTAATGAGAATGCTTCAGTTGAAGATAATACTGAAGAAATGAATCAAGCCATTACAGAAGTAAAATCAGGACAAGTGACTTATGCGGTTCGTGATACACAAATGAATGGGGTAGACATTAAAGAAAATGATTTTATCGGAATCTTAGATAAAGACATTGTTGTTTCTGTTCCAGAGCGTTTTGAAAGTGCATGTGCCTTAGTTGATAAAATGATTGATGAAGATAGTGAAATCGTCACAATTCTTTTTGGAGAAGGTGTAGACGAAGATGAAGCTGATGAATTAGCTGAATACATTGAAAATAAATTTGAAGATGTTGAAGTAACAATCTTTGATGGTCAACAACCAGTTTATTCATACATTATCTCTGTAGAATAGTGTCTAAAGGACGTGAGTTTAAATCTCACGTCTTTTTTATGCTTTGAATGGCTAAACAGTTTATGCTAAAATAAAAGTCAGAGAGAACAATTGTTCACTAAGTCATTTGAATAAGCATTGAGAGGATGTGATGACATGTCACTAGCAACAGTTCCAGTAGAAAAAGTGAAAGGTGTAGGGCCTTCACTTCTTGAAAAACTTCATCAACTTAAAATTATGAGTGTGAAGGATTTACTTGAATATTTTCCATATCGCTATGAGAATTTTGAGTTAATTGACATTCATCGCGCCATGCATGAAGAAAAAATTACAGTTGAAGCAAAAGTTATTACGGCTTGCCAAGTCCAATATTATGGTAAAATGAAAGCTCGTATGACATTTAATGTATTAGTTAATCATGAAGTAGTGAAAGTCGTTGTTTTTAATCGAACATTTTTAAAAAATCAATTGAAATTGGATACACTAATCACTGTCACTGGTAAATGGGACCTTGGACGAAAGGTGATCACAGCAACCGATATAAAAATTGGAGCATCAGATGGACGAGGAATTGAACCGGTTTATTCTTTAAAAGAAGTTCCGTTAAAACCATTTAAAAAGATTTTAAAGTCAGCTTATGATCAGTATGCGATTCAGCTACAAGACGATCTCCCGCTTCAACTTAGACAACAATATCGCCTCATTTCTTATGAGGATGCAGTTTTATTTTCACATTTTCCAGAAAACAAAGAGCAGGTTCGACAAGTGGAGCGCCGTATTAAATATGAAGAACTTTTAAAGTTCCAATTGAAATTACAATATTTACGTTATGAAACGAAAATTGAACGTCAAGGCGCAGAAAAAGTTTTTGACGATCAAAAGGTAAATGAATTTATTAAACAGCTTCCTTTTACGCTAACAGGCGCTCAGCTAAAAGTTCTTGACGAGATTAAAAGAGATTTGCGTTCTGGGAGTCGAATGAATCGCTTACTACAAGGGGATGTAGGTTCTGGAAAAACGGTGGTAGCAGCTGTTAGTTTATTAATGGTGATGCTCTCAGGATATCAGACGGCTTTAATGGTACCGACTGAAATTTTAGGGCAGCAGCATTATAAGTCACTCGTAGAATTGTTTAGTCCGTATGAAGAGTTTAAAATCGAGTTTTTAAGTAGTTCTGTAAAAGGGCGCCGCCGCCGTGATATTTTAGAGCGATTGGCAAGTGGAGAGGTTCATTTAATCATCGGAACACATGCCATTATCCAACAAGATGTGATCTTTAAAAATTTAGGATTAGTCATTACCGATGAGCAACATCGTTTTGGTGTTAATCAACGAAAAATGTTGCGAGAAAAAGGTGATTTCGTCGATGTTTTAATGATGACAGCTACACCCATTCCGCGTACACTTGCTATTTCTGCTTTTGGTGATATGGATGTATCGATTATTAATCAATTACCACAAGGTCGAAAACCAGTTGAAACCTTTTTAATCGATAGTTCAAAGCTTGATCGTGCACTTGGATTTATTCAAGAAAATATTTTAGATCAAGGACAGCAAGCTTATGTCATTACTCCACTCATTGAAGAATCTGAAGCAATGGATGTTCAAAATGCAGTTGAAGTGTATCATTTATGGCAACATCATTTTGAAGGGCGTGCAAAAGTCGGATTAATGCATGGACGTTTGTCACAAGCTGAAAAAGATGCTGTCATGGAAGATTTCGTCGCGAATCGTTCGCAAATTTTAATTTCAACAACAGTAATTGAAGTTGGAGTCAATGTTCCAAATGCTAACTTGATGCTCATTTATGATGCTCATCGATTCGGACTTTCACAATTGCATCAGTTAAGAGGGCGTGTCGGGCGTGGAAGTCAGCAAGCTTACTGTTTATTAATGAGTGATATAAAAAATGAACAGAGCCTGGAACGCTTAAAAATTATGACTGGAACAACTGATGGATTTGAAATTGCTGAGGCCGATCTTAAATTGCGTGGTCCAGGTGACTTCTTTGGTGAGAAACAATCAGGAGCGCCTGTCTTTAAAATGGCTGATTTAGTTGAAGATTACAAAATTTTAGAAGTTGCGATGCAAGATGCATATCGTTTAGTAAGTAGTGATGAATTTCATCATAATAATGAGTTTTTAGCGTTACGTGATTATATTCATGAAACAGTAGCGAATGAAATGCATCAATTTGATTAAAATGGTATTCTTTCTCATATAAAATAGTTTATAATGTTAATTAGTAAATAAAATAGAAGAAATAGGTGAACAAATTAATGATTAAAATTGGATTAGATGCAATGGGTGGCGATTTTGCTCCAGAACAAACAGTCTTAGGGGCCTATGCTGCTGTTGAAAAATTTGAAGATATTGAAGTCATCTTATATGGAGTAGCATCAGAAATTAAAAAATTTATGAAAGCTCCACATGATCGTATTAAAATTGTTAATTGTGAACAAGTAATTCCAATGGACGTTAAAGATCCAGCGATGGCCATCCGAAAATATAAAGATTCATCGATGGTTCGTGCGTGTAAAGATGCGAAAACAGGTGAGATTGATGCGGTTGTTTCAGCTGGTGCAACAGGTGCTCTAATCGCAGCGGGAACTTTAGTTGTCAAACGCTTAAAAGAAGTTGAACGTCCAGCTTTAGCACCAGTCATGCCAACGATTAAAGAAAATAAATACACGATTTTATGTGATGCTGGTGCAACGAGTGAGGCAAAACCACAGTATTTATATCAAAATGCAAAAATTGCTTCTATTTATGCACGTGAAGTGATGCATATTCAAAATCCGACGGTTGCCCTTTTAAATATTGGAACTGAGGATGGAAAAGGAACAGAATTACAAAAAGAAGCCTTTGCTTTAATCGCGGCTGATCCAACTATTAATTTTGTTGGAAATATGGAAGGAAAAACAATGATTGCAGGTGAAGTTGATATTATCGTGGCTGATGGCTATTCAGGAAATATCGCGTTAAAATCAGTTGAAGGAACATCGAAATCATTATTATCATTGATTAAAGAAGAGTTAATGTCCTCAACTCGTGGTAAAATCGGTGCTTTATTATTAAAGCCAGCTTTTGCACGTATTAAAAAGCGTATGGATGCATCTGAAGTCGGTGGAGGAATTTTACTTGGAGTCTCGGCACCTGTTATTAAGGCACATGGATCATCTGATTCAACGGCTTTAATGAATGCGATTCGTCAAGCGCGCGAAACAGTCGCTAAAGATGTCGTTGCAAAAATTAGTCAAGCTTTAAAAGCAGAGTAAAAGTAGCTCGTGATTTCGACGAAAATATCATCTATTTTCGTCGAAACACGTCAACTGACTCTGAATCGCTTGTGTAATAACAGGAAAAGGGTTATAATTATTTGGACTTTGAATGGAGGTGAAACTATATGGCGTATTTAGATCAATTAACGGAGTTTTTAACTGAAAATAAGATCCCGTTTAAACAACTTGATCGTTATTGTCAAGCCTTTACGCATTCATCTTATGTGAATGAACATCGCCACTTAAAAATTGAAGATAATGAACGTCTTGAATATTTAGGAGATGCCGTTTTAGAGCTGACAGTATCGAATTACTTATTTAATTTAAAACCTGCGTTATCTGAAGGGGAAATGACTAAAATTCGTGCCCAATTAGTCTGTGAGCCGTCTCTAGAGTCTTATGCACGTAATTTAAAGCTTGGGCAATTAATGTTGCTTGGGCGTGGTGAAGAAAATTCAGGTGGACGTGAGCGTCCAACTGTATTAGCGGATGCATTTGAAGCCTTTATTGGAGCAATGTACCTTGATTTAGGAATGGATACGGTTTATTCATTTGTGCATAAGATTATTCATAAAGCATATCAACAAGGTGAAGTGACACAAGTGTTCGATTATAAGAGTACGTTACAAGAACTTGTACAGGCTGATTCTAAAAAGGCAATTGAGTATCGTATTGTCTCTGAAACAGGTCCAGCTCATAATCGCTCATTTGAATCGATTGTTTTATTAGATGGAATTACGCTTGGACGTGGAATTGGTAAAACGAAAAAAGAAGCTGAACAACAGGCAGCTAAAGGGGCTATTGAAATCTTAGCTAAATCATCTGAGAAGAAATAGTCATATGAAGGAAGAATGCAAAACTTTATTTGTTTAAAATATAGTTTTGCTTTCTTCTTTTTATTTTAAAGGAGGAATTAAAGTGCCTTATTTTGTTGTTACAGGTGCTTCATCAGGAATTGGAGAAGCTATGTGCTATGTATTAGCTCAAAATGGATATGATCTCATCATGGTTGCTAGACGCATGGAACGTTTAGAACAAATTAAAAAAGACATAGAAAGTCACTATGGACGCCAGGTCGTCATGATGCAAGCCGATTTATCCGATATAAAAAGTCTTGATCAGTTGTATGAACAATGCCAGTCTTATTCGGTGGTGGGGTTAATTAATAATGCAGGATATGGTCTATACGGTGAATTCTTAACTCTTGAATTAGATGATGAATTTAATATGATTGATTTAAACATTAAAACCGTTCATTATTTAACTAAAATGTTTTTAAAAGACTTTGTCAAAAATAATGAAGGATACTTATTAAATGTCGCCTCAACCGCTGCTTTTCAGTCAGGTCCATTAATGGCAACTTATTATGCAACAAAAGGATATATTTTGCAGTTAACAGAAGCCATTGCAAAAGAGCTTGAAGTGAAGCAATCAAATGTCGTTGTCAGTGTGCTTTGTCCAGGGCCTGTTGATACGGAATTTCAAAAAAAGGCAGATATTAAAGTAGCAAAATCGATCATAGCCACTCCAACAGCACAGGAAGTGGCACAATATGCTTACTCGCAGTTAATGAAGAAAAAGACATTAATTGTGCCAGGATTTGTTAATCGATTGCTACTCATCTTAAATCGTTTAATTCCAAGAAAATTAGGCTGCCAAATCGTCTATAAGACACAATTAAAGAAAAAAGTTTAGTTGAGCTTAGGCGTTATGAAAAAATGGGCTGATAGAACAAATAGTTATAGAAATTGATAGTCGTTATGTTTGGTGCAAATATGTTAAAATGAGTTGAAATTTTTTTGAGGATTCATGATGAGTTTAGCTAAAAAATGATTGATGATACTTAAAAAGGAGTTGTCTAAGTAGCAACTCCTTTTTCTAATTTAAACTAATTATTAACTATATAAAAACAGAAAAATAATCTACATTTTTAGAATCTTACTTAATTCCTAATGCTTTTTAACTTCAAGACTAACTATAGTCCAGATAAAAATTTTCTATGAAGAAAATTTATCTGGACTTATATATTTCAACTGACAATCGATGATGAGGACATACCAAATTGTATTAATAGACTCTCATACTGTTTATTGAGAGTCATCCAAATTTCTTCAGTTTCTATGAGTTCTTTTGATAGGTCAATAAAACGTTTCATCTTAAATAACAACCATAGCTGTTTTTCTTGATGAGGGACAAACTGAATATAGTGACTATTATCTAAAATATCTGCTGCTTTTACTATTAAGGCTTCCTTGCCGTACATGACACATCTTTTGAACATCTCATTAAATTGTTCCGTTTTATCTTTAATCAAAGAATTAAATGACGTTGCACATACAATCTGAGTGATCTTTTCACCGAAATGATTCTGTAAATCACTTTTTGAAGTGTTAGTGTCTTCTAATAGATCATGTAATAGTCCTGCTAAAACAATCTCTTCACTATAACCTAAATGATAGAGATGAAAACCGACTCTAATGCTATGAAGTAAAACAGGTTTATCATTATGACCTGTAGCACTTAATGCCATAGAAAGATATTCTATGGCATGATTCATTAGTTCATCAAATTCTATATAAAAACAGAGAAATAATCTACATTTTCAGAATCATACTCAGTTTCTAGTCCTTTTTAAGTTCAAGGCCAACTATCGTCCAGGGGTCACCTAGCGATTTCTGAAAGAAATCTACTCCTCCTTTGCTAGGGAATGGGGCACCTAACGATTTCTGAAAGAAATCTAATTCCCCACTATTAGGGCTTGGGTCACCTACCATTTTC
>JAUMTV010000122.1 GCA_030531025.1 Turicibacter sp. | reverse complement strand
ATCTTCTGTTAAATCAGGACACATCTTTGGGTTTAAATAAACCGTCTCTAAAACAACTGGATCTTGATCAATATAACGAATACGTTTAATTTTATAACCTATTGATTGATCCATTTTAAGTTTATTCTGTACTTTTTGACTTCTTTGATTTAGGCTAAACTCAAGTACTTGATTTGATATTTCAAGCCCTTGTTGTTTTATGATTTGTGTCAATCCTTCTAACTTTTGATAACGATGTTTTTTCTTTTTCAAGGCCACGAATGTTCCTTTTCCTTGTTGACGATCTAATAACCCCTCATTTACTAAATTTAAAATCGCCTTATTAACGGTCATTCGGCTAATTTTTTGAAGTTTACAAATATCACGCTCTGACATTAAAAAATCTCCTGGTTGAAGCTCACCCGTATCAATCATCTCTCGAATAATTTGTGAAAGTTGCAAATGCAAAGGAACTTCTAGCTGTTTATCTACTTTTTTCAATATGACGTCCCTTCTTTCCTTTTTAAGCCAAATGGTCTATACCATTCCCTCTACATCCCTATTATATATGAAATCGCTTACTTTATCAAGACATCTAAAAGAAAAACTTAATTAATAATTAACTTCTTAACAGAAGAAAAAGACGCTATCATTTATTAAAGCGTCTTTTTTATTTAACTATGAGTTTATTCTTAATATCTTATAGCTACTATTTGCTCACTCTCTAAGTGGCCATACACCTCGAAGTTTCTTGTTAAAAGATTACTTAATAGAACAGTTTCTTCACCTGTTGTCTTTCTTCTCACTAAACAAAGTGATTGATCTTGATTAAACCTTAAAAATAATAATTCGTCGTTTTCAATTTCTTGTGGATAAAAATCAAAACCTGTTTCGTTATTCGTAAGTTGCTTAGTTTCTTTTGTTTTTAAATCATATTGATAAATATGATTATGCCCTAGAGCAAATCCTATATAAGTTCCTTTTACTTCAAGCCCAGCAGAATAAAAGAGCTTCGTACCATCTTGCGAAAAAGAAGGGGTCATAGATGCTATATTATCCTCTGTCACCCCTTCAAGAGAACCACTTTCAATATTTAATAATTGTAAATGTTTGTTCTCGTTCATAAACCGCCATCCACCATTAATAATGGCAACCACATCATTCGTGCCCGAGTTAATAGCTAAATTATCTAAATAAGAAAGCATTGTGGTTTGATCTAAAACTTTAAACTTCTTTTTGTTTACATCATAAACGCCTAACGGACCACCATCCATACTTGCAGAAGCAGTTGATGGCTCACACCAAACATATAATATCTTTCCGTTACTTGATAACTTTGCAGGTTTAGGATTCATTCCAAACGATTGCTGAGAAATCGGAATATAATCAACAATTAACGATTCTTTATTTTTATTAAGGTCAAACTCAAAAAGTCCAAGTGGTTTACTTTCGCTTAGTGGATACTTTTGAGCAAATAATAACCCTTCATCGTTTATTAGTAATTGATCATAAATGAATTTCGATGGTTCTATTAACGTGATAACTTGTTTTTTTCTAATATCATATAAAAAAATACCACCACTTGTTTTAGAAAAAATCAGCTGATCATTCGTTAATGTATATGATTGGACATCTTCTATTTGAAACAAAATATCATAATTATCAGATAAGTTTGATAGATATAAATTGGATTTCATATCTTGATAAGCAACCCACTTTTTATGTTCAGAGATTTGGGGGTGAAAAAAATCTTCCCCTTTATTTAAAGTAATCACTTCATGACCTTCATCTAATTTAATCGTTACAATTTCTTTTTCTTTAATTGCAACAACTGAAGAAGCCGCTAATACAGAATACGATTGCATGATTAGGATGAATAAAAATAAAAGAATTTTTTTCATAGAACAGTCTTACTCTAATGCTTCTGAAATAGTTACGAGCACTTCACTTTCTAGCGTTGCAAGTACATCATGTTCAATACGCGCATCAAAAGATAAAAAATCTCCTGTTAGTAGCTCGTAGCTTTCTCCATTACTAAGGCTCATACTGATTTCACCTTTAATGACATAAATCGTAGCATATCCATTATGATTATGTTTGGGCAAACCACGTCCTACATCAAACTTAAAATAAACTGTTCGAAACTTAGGATTATTCGCAATTACCTGTTTAACTTCCTCTAAGTTTGCTAAGCGATAAAATTGATTTTTTTCACTCATAATTTACCTCCATTCTGCTCTTTTAGTATGTGCGATTCAGCTTCTGTATAACCAGCACTAAATGCGTTAAATCACATACGATACATTAAGGAGGAGATGATATGAGCACACTTAACTTAAATAAACTATGGATAAATTATCGACTATCCAATTTGAGTCAACTCTATCCAAGACGCTATACTTTGACCCATTCAGATGAAACAGCTGAATTATTCTTAGTGATTGGACCTGAGTTCGCTTATGAAAAATTCACATCATTACGTGATGAAGTTATTGGAGAGTGGCTGACTAATAACTCTGGACAATATTACTTTTATATTCGAGTCCGTGTCGATGGTATTGATGACACCCAATCATCAATTAAAAGAAATGATATTTTTGTAAAGCACCTTCCTTTAGCCTTATCTGCCATTAAACAAGGAGATCCTCACTTATTTTATTTTTATCCACAATTTTTAAAGGCTCCAATTTATGTTTATTTTCAATCACAAGATTCCAACTTAAATCGTACGGAATGCTATGGATCCTTTAGTGATTATTAAAACATCTTAACAAATCCAGTACATTCATGAACACGTTTATATCTTTTTTTAATCATGGCCCAATCATTTCCTGTATATTGGCAAAAAGACTGGACTGGAATTAAATCTGGAACTTGTGAGCGAATGCCATTTGTTCCATTGATATAAACATGCAAATACGTACTTAATTTCATAAATTGCTGTTTCAAATACCAACGTTGAACCCACTTATCATCACGTGTCCATGATTCAAGATATGTAATCTGTTTTTCTTTCAACCTTTTTTCTACTTCTTCTAATAAGGATGTACCAATTCCTTGATTACGATAATCTGGATGAACAGCTAAATGCCAAATCATTGCGCCTAATGTTTCATGCGCGGTACAAATTTTATTCGGTTCTTCTTCATATTCAACATCAATCAAACCAACTACCATTCCATCTTCTATTGCAACAAGTTCAATAGATGGATATTGATAAACTTCTTTTTCTTTTGCTACTACATCATAATAAGCTGTATCTAAAAAAGCTAAAACACGGCAACGTAGCCAACTTGTTTGATCTTCTTTTTGATAATCTCTAATTTCCAAGTTCATCCCCCCACTTATGAACAGTATACTCATCTCATTCATCAATCATGTTTTCTTTTCATAAAACAAAATCATTTAAAAGAGGTATCTTAACGATACCTCTTTTTGACTATTCTTCTACACAATTAACAGATGATACAGATTCAGATGAACTTGATGATTGTAAAACATTATCTAAGATAACAGTTACTACAATCGCTCCTAGTGCAAGAACAACCCAACCTAATCCTTGCTTATATAGCGGTAGTTTTTCACACCATGTTGTTAAAACACCTAAATTAATCTTAACTTGATCAAAGGCATAAATGACACTTACAATTCCAGTTACTAAAATAGTTACACTATAAACAAGACGACTTTCATTGATAAAACGATTCATCATTGATAAAACAATTAGCATGATTGCTACTGGATAAATTGCATCTAACACTGGAACTGAAATTGAAAGAATTTGATTCAATCCCATATTAGCTAATGTCATACTACATAAAGATAAAATAGACGCCCATACTTTATAACTCATTTTAGGCGTTAATGAGGCAAAATATTGTCCACAAGAAGTGATTAATCCAACACATGTTGTTAAGCATGCCACTGTAAAGACAACTGCTAATAAGATAGCTCCTGGTGTGCCAAAGATATACGTCATAACGTGAGTTAATGTTTGAGCACCATTTTCTGTTGATCCATAAACCGCACCACTCATTGCACCTAAATGTCCTAAAATTGAATAAATAACAACTAATAATCCTCCTGCAACTAATCCTGCTTTAACGGTTGTACTAATAACTGATTTTTCTTCAGTTAATCCTTTTGTTTTAATAGCTAGTGCAATAACAATTCCAAAATTTAATGCTGCAATTGTATCCATCGTTAAGTAGCCTTCTAAGAACCCTTTAACAAATGGCATCATTTGATAATCGCCTGTTGGCATTCCGTATCCACCTAATGGTTTAACAACAGAACCGACAAAGATAACTGTGATTAACATTAATAAAATTGGTGTTAAAACTTTTCCCATTCGGTCAACTAACTTTGTTGGAGATAAAGCTAACCAATACGAACTGGCAAAGAATACTGCTGTGAATAAAAATCGTGCTAATGTCACTGAAAATTCAGCTGGTAAATACGGTGCCACTGCCATTTCAAACGGAAGACTTCCAGCACGTGGAATTCCAAGTCCAGGACCGATTGATAAGTAAATTAAAACAGTAAAGATTGAGGCAAAGACGGGATTTACCTGATTAGCTAAATTGTATAACCCTTTTGACTTAGCTACCGCAACAACTCCTAAAATCGGAAATCCAACAGCGGTAATAAAAAATCCTAGCATAGCAACCCACATCTGATTCCCTGCACTTTGACCAAGAAAGGGCGGGAAAATTAAATTCCCTGCTCCGAAAAATAAAGAAAATAACATTAAACTAACTAATACAAAGTCTTTTTTTGATAATTTATTCATTGATCCGTCTCCCTTCGAAGCCCATTCTTTTCCCCTAGAATAGACTTCTTATCTTTGATTTTAAATCTTCTTAATCATTCATTTATTTCTCACTATGTTACTAGTTAAGTCGATCACTCCCTTCAAATAATGTCATTTAATTTTTAACACGAAGAACTAAACCGGCTGATTTATGATTAAAAATAAAATAAAAAAAGCCCCATGAATATAACATTCATGGGACGAAAGTTCTCCGTGGTACCACCCAAATTCTATAAGCTAAAAAAACTTATAGCACTCTAAACATCTCACCTTTTTAAAAGGTTTTAATGGCTTAGTTTGATAACGGGAAAAGACGCCCGATAAGACTTACTATTGCTTCAGCCTTACTTCTCAGAGATGATTTTCAGTTAATCCATAACCATCGACTCTCAGCAAACGTCGACTCTCTGTGGGGTCTTAAAATAACTTACTCTTTCTCTTCATAGAATTTGATTTCTTTGTTGTGACTATATTAACACCTCAATTATATAAAGTCAACATTATTTTTACATTTTATGGAATATTTATTTTTCACCCAATTCATCCATAAATAATTCCAATTTAATACAATGAGATCAGACTCAATAATTAGTTGTTCTAAACGTACTAAGTCAAGAACAGGTTGCTCTGAACCACAAGATGCAAAAATTGAAATTTTCTCCCCTGATACATTAATTAAATGAAGATAACGCTTCGTTCCAAGTGGATCTAAATCATAAACAAAAGGAACATTTTCTTTTTGTAGCTGATTAATAATTTTATCACCAAATTCATCGGCCCCAATCACAGAATGCAACTTAGTTTCTACCCCTAATTTAACTAAATTTGAAGCCTTAATAATTCCAGGTGACCCGACGGTTTCATGAAGTAGTGAACTCGCCATTATTGTCTGTGATTTATTATTTGAAAATTCATTCAAATAAATATTTAAATCAAAAGTTGTCCCACCTATAACTAATACTCTTTTCATTTAAAACGTCCCTCCATTTTCATCACTGCTGCACTTTTATGAAATATTAACGCTTTCGGAAAGTGATGACCAAAATGTGTTATTAACATAGAAAGTGTATGGAGAAGCTGGATGATATTTCGTATGGTCGCCTCCTATTATAAAATGCTATAATGTAATCTTACCCTACGTCATAAATTGACAAAAAGGGTCTGAAATCTAACATATGAGGTGAGAAATTGATGACTGGTGTTGAACAGATTGTTAAAGATAAGACGTTAACTTTCGAACAAAAAGTTGTCGCATTAGCACGTTATGCTGAAAATAGTGTTGAAGTGTTAAATATTTCAGAAGATACACAAGCTTTACGTGAGGCTGGGATTATCTGTGATTTATTTGAGGGGAATGTTCCATATCGCCCACGTTACATTCTTCCAAACTATGAAAAGTTCATGAAAGAAGGATGTAAGTTTTTACAATTGGAACCTCCAACAAATATTTGGGAGGCAACAAGCTACTTATTAATTTTTTATAAGCATGTTCCTTCAATTACAACAATGCCTGTTTATATCGGAAACATCGATTACTTATTAGAGCCATTTATTGAAGACGAAGAGGAAGCAAAACTTGCGATTCGTTTATTCTTTACTCAATTAGATCGCACTATTACAGATTCATTTTGTCATGCTAATTTAGGACCTAAGCCGACGCGTGCTGCAAAAATTATTTTAGAAGTTGAACGCGAATTAGAAAATGCTATTCCAAACTTAACGTTAAAATATAACGAAGAAACACCCAATGATTTAGCAATTGAAGCAATTAAAACAGCGTTAGTAACAGCTAAACCAAGCTTTGCTAATCACGCCATGTTCACTGAAGATTTAGGTGACTATGGAATTGCAAGTTGTTATAACGGTCTTCATGTTGGTGGAGGGGCACATACATTAGTTCGTATGCGCTTATCTAAATTAGCTGAAACAGCAACAAGTATTGATGATTTCTTTGATAATAAATTACCTCATGCCATAACTTGTATGGCTAACTACATTAATGAACGTATTCGTTATATCGTTGAAGAAAGTACATTCTTTGAGACAAACTTCTTAGTAACTGAAGGATTTATCTCAAAAGATCGCTTCACGTCAATGTTTGGTTTAGTCGGTCTTGCTGAATGTGTTAATACTTTATTAAAAGCTGAAAAGCTTGAAGATAAATTCGGTCATTCAAAAACTGCAGATGACTTAGGTGTTCGTATTATGGATGCAATGGAAGCATTCATTAATAACTTTGAAAGTAAGCATTGTAAAGTTACTAATGAACGTTTATTATTACATGCTCAAGTTGGAATTGGTGATGACATAAATACAAGTCCTGGAGCACGTATTCCGATTGGTGAAGAACCAGAATTATGGAAACATTTAAAACAAACAGCTCGCTTCCATAAATACTTCCCATCAGGAACTGGGGATATCTTCCCATTTGAATTAAATGCTGCTAATAATCCAGAATTTATTTTAAATATTATCCAAGGAGCATTTAAAGAAGGAATGCGTTACTTCTCACTTTACTCATCAGATGCAGATGTTATTCGTATTACAGGATACCTTGTTAAACGCAGTGAAATTGCTAAACTTGATCAAGGAATCGCAACACTTCAAGATACAGTTGTTCTTGGACAAGGACAAGTTCGTAACGGAAAAGTGTATGAGCGTAAAGTACGTTAATGAACGGCTATTTAAATAAGATTATTCCTTTTAGTTCAGTAGACGGACCGGGAAATCGTACAGCAATCTTTTTACAAGGATGTAATTTCAACTGTGTTTACTGCCACAATCCTGAAACGATTAACCATTGTATTAATTGTAGCTTCTGTGTGAGTTCTTGTCCTGTTGAAGCATTAACTGTAAATTGTGAAGAAAGACGAGTTCTTTTTAATTCATCACTTTGTGTTGAATGCGATGCCTGCACAAAAAAGTGTCATCGTAACAGCACACCTAAATACAAAGTAGCGTCTACAGATGATATCATAAAAGAAATTGAAAATTACCGCCCATTTATCCAAGGCATTACAGTATCTGGAGGAGAATGCACACTTCAAGCTGAGTTTTTAATTGAATTATTCACCAAAGTGAAAAAAATGGGATTAACTTGTTTTATTGATACGAATGGATCAACTGATTTAAGTAAGCAACCAAAACTTATGGATTTATGTGATGGTATCATGCTTGATGTAAAAGCATGGGATAAAGAAACACATCAAAAATATATTAAGGCAGACAACAAGATTGTGTTAAAAAACTTAGACTACCTTGTGGATTGTGGAAAACTTTATGAAGTTCGTACCGTTGTTATTCCTGAACTATTTAACAACGAAGAAACGATTCGTAACGTATCTAATAAAATTAAAAACTCTAATATTCGTTACAAGTTAATCAAATATCGTCATCTTGGTGTTCGTCAAAACCGATTAAATATGAATACCCCAAGTGATAATTACATGAACAACTTAGAATCAATTGCTCATGAAGCAGGATGTATAAATACGATCATTGTCTAACATTTAAATCATAAAAAAAGCAGACTTACTTAGTCTGCTTTTTTTGCTCTTTATTTCGAATCAAACTATATAATCCCACTAATATACTGAAAATTCCTATCGTACCGATTTGAGATGCAAGCCCCGTAACTGGAGGTTTAATCTCTAATGATAAATTATTTCTTTCAGAAGTTTTAATACTTAATACTTCTGACTTTCCCTCCTCATCCGGTGTTGGAATCTCTGGTTCCTCTTCTTATGGCAACGTCGATAATTTATCCATTGGGAATGTTAAAGATTCTGATTTAGTTACAGTCTCTAATTGAATTAGATTTTGATAATTTATTCCTGAATTAGGAACTAATTCATAGAAGTTGATATTTACTAATTCATAATTATAATTCAACAAAACAATATAAGTTAAGGTTATACGCCTCTGATTCCCCCAATAATCAAACTTTATACCAGTTTTAAAGTCATGCTAAAAAGAGCATACTAACCTTCTCAAATGAAAGAAAACATAAATAAAAAATACTCTAAAAGGAGTATTTTTTTATTTGAGCTATTAACTTCATATCATTAAACTTAAAAATTTAAAGTAATTATTATCTTTAGATTCAAGAGCATTGAAAAAGAAATAAATAATATCTATATAAAAACAGAGAAATAATCTACATTTTCAGAATCATACTCAGTTTCTAG
>JAUMTV010000121.1 GCA_030531025.1 Turicibacter sp. | reverse complement strand
CTACTAGGGCTTAAAAATTTTCTATGAAGAAAATTTATCTGGACTTATATATTTTAATTGGTAATAATATTGTTAATATCTTATCTGCTTCTTTAGCGACTATTTTATTTACTATTTATTTTCCTAAAACAGGAGTCAGTATTTCTACTATTGTCATGACAATCGTCGTTTTAATTTTTAGAGAAATTTCTCCGAAAAGTTTAGCTAGAGAGGCACCCGAGAAATGGGCGCTTCTCTAGCTAAACTTTTTATCATTATTTTATCTCCTTTGAACTTTATCTTTACCCAATGAAAAAAACTGTTATCTAAAATCTTTTCATTTTCTACTCCAGAAGTGATTACTCCCGAAGAAATTAAAATGCTAATTGACGAATCTGAACATAATGGTAACTTTGATGAAACAGAAAGTAAACTGATTAAATCAGCCTTTGAATTTAATAAATTATGTGCTGATGATATATTAACACCACGTGTACAACTCATCGCTATTAGTATTGATACACGAAAAGGATTTCAATTTATACAAAGATTTACCTGAATATTCACTGTCTAAACTAATCAAACCTATTCTCTATAAAACTGCTAATGTAAAATCTCTAAGCTCCTTCGTACGTTCCAAAAAACCCAAAAACAACTTGCAGTTATTTCAGATGAATATGCTACAGTTATTGACGACTACAAACAAATTAGCGAGAACATCTATTTATTTAACGGACAAACAAGTCTCACTAAATTGATGGGTGTCCTTAACACCCAAATAGAGGTAGACTTCAATAGTTTCAATGGTTGGATTATTAATGAACTTGGCTATATACCTGATATTGGGGAAACTTTTGATTATCCAGATTTAACGGTCGAAATTTTAAACTCAGATGGTAGACAATTCAGATTAAGGTTATCGTCAATAAGAAAAGCCTTGAATAAGTCCAAGGCTTTTCTTATAGGATGATTACTGATTTATAAAAAAACCTCTCTTCGTCGGAGAGAAGAGAGGTTTTATAAGAGTCATTCTCTTAAGAAATAATTAAATTATTTTTTTAAGTTGTAGAATGATTTAACTCCGTTGTAAACAGCTTGTTGTCCTAATTCGTCTTCGATACGTAATAATTGGTTGTATTTTGCAATACGGTCTGTACGAGACATAGAACCTGTTTTGATTTGTCCAGCGTTTGTAGCAACTGCGATGTCAGCGATTGTAGCATCTTCAGTTTCTCCTGAACGGTGAGATACAACTGCAGTGTATCCAGCTTTCTTAGCCATTTCGATAGCTTCGAAAGTTTCAGTTAATGTACCGATTTGGTTAACTTTGATTAAGATTGAGTTAGCAACATTTTTCTCGATACCTTCAGCTAAACGCTCAGTGTTAGTTACGAAGAAATCGTCTCCAACTAATTGAACTTTGTCACCGATTTTTTTAGTTAAGTAATCCCATCCAGCCCAGTCGTCTTGGTCTAAACCGTCTTCGATTGAGATGATTGGATATTTTTCGCATAATTCAGCGTAGAAGTCACATAATTCTTCAGATGTGAATACTTTTCCACCTTCACCAGCTAAAACGTATTTTCCATCTTTGTAGAACTCAGAAGAAGCAACGTCCATAGCGATCATAACGTCTTTACCTGGAACATATCCAGCTTTTTCGATAGCTTCTAAGATAACTTTGATAGCAGCTTCGTTTGATTCTAAGTTTGGAGCGAATCCACCCTCATCACCAACTGCAGTGTTTAATCCCATACCGTGTAATACTGATTTTAATGCATGGAATACTTCAGCTCCCATACGGATAGCTTCTTTGAATGTTGGAGCTCCAACTGGCATGATCATGAACTCTTGGAAGTCGATGTTGTTGTCAGCGTGCTCTCCACCGTTGATGATGTTCATCATTGGAGTTGGTAATTCTTTAGAGTTGAATCCACCTAAGTAACGGTATAATGGTAATCCAACGAAATCAGCAGCAGCATGAGCAACAGCCATAGATACACCTAAGATTGCGTTAGCTCCTAATTTCCCTTTGTTTTTAGTTCCATCTAATGCGATCATTAAACGGTCGATTCCACATTGGTCAGTAACATCCATACCAACTAATTCAGGAGCGATGATGTCGTTAACGTTTTTAACTGCGTTTAAAACACCTTTTCCTAAGTAACGAGATTTATCTCCATCACGTAATTCAACTGCTTCGTAGATTCCTGTAGAAGCTCCAGATGGTACTAAAGCGCGTCCGAATGATCCGCTTTCAGTTGTTACTTCTACTTCTACAGTAGGATTTCCGCGAGAATCTAATACTTCGCGAGCATATACATCAACAATATAAGGCATGTATGACATCTCCTTCTTTTCTAAAATTTTCACACTTCTTATTATAATACATTTTTTTGCATATTAAAGACATTTTTGTTCTGTAAACGCTATTTTTTATAAATTAAACCAATATCATAATCTTACAGAAAGAATGCTAAAAACGTATGTTTTAATTAAATACCTAGAATAATATGGACTGATCATGTAATTTTTATGCTTTATTATTTAAAAATAAAAAAATCCAGCTAGGAGCTGGATTTAATCTCTATTAAACTGGTGCCGAGTGCGAGAATCGAACTCGCGGCGACGCATTACCATTGCGTTGTTTTACCACTAAACTAACTTGGCTAATTTAAGTATATTTTAACATATATTCCATATTTTTCAATGAAAATTCATCCTTTCCTTCAATAAACTGATATCATAGTGACATACATTATTAAACGAAGGAGTGAACTATATTATGAAACTTATATCTTTATGTCTCCTCATCATCGTATCTCTCATACTCACAATCCACCTCTTCCCGCTAGAAAATAAAGAGACTAATAAAAGTATTACGATTGCAGATAAACTAGAGCCCTTATCTGTAGATGAACCCGCTACAAGCCTTCAGATACCTTGCATTGATGATTACTTTACCATCTCATCACTATCCGATTACTATGGTGACACACTGCAAGAAAAAGTTAACCTTGATTCTGATATTATCTCATATAATGAATTAAGTTATTTAGAAGTATTACACTACGGATTTGATGGTGAGACGCATCAAGGTGAGTTAATTGTAAATAAAAAAGTGGCAGAAGAAGTGTTACAAATATTCAAAGAACTCTATGAAATTCAGTTTCCAATTGAAAAAATGCGTGTTATTAGTCACTACAACAATTCTGATGAACAATCTATGGCTGATAATAACACAAGTGCATTTAACTTTCGCATGATTACAAATGGCCACACCCCTTCTAATCATGCATTTGGTTTAGCAATTGATATTAATCCAACGATTAACCCTTATATCTATAAAAACACTGTTCTTCCTGAAAATGCTGGTGAATACATTGATCGAAATCAAGAAGTATTAGGATTGATTACGGCTGATAGTGAGATTTATCAAATTTTTAAGAAATATGGCTGGTCTTGGGGAGGAGATTGGGATACTCCGAAAGACTATCAACATTTTGAAAAAACTATAAACTAAAAAAAGGACGTAATCTAATGATTACGTCCTTTTAACTTTGTTAATTAAATTATTTAATGATTGATTTTCCAGTCATTTCAGCTGGTTGTTCAACACCTAATAATTGTAACATTGTTGGAGCTAAATCTCCTAAATTTCCACCGTCACGTAACTCGATTCCTTCTTTTGTTACGATAACTGGAACAGGGTTTGATGTATGAGCTGTGTATGCTCCACCATTTTCATCTTCTAATTTCTCAGCATTACCGTGGTCAGCTGTAATAATTGCAACTCCACCTTTAGCGATGATTGCATCTACTACTTTACCTAAACACTCATCTACAGCTTCTAATGCTTTAACTGTTGCATCGAATACTCCAGTATGTCCAACCATATCTGGGTTAGCGAAGTTTAAGATGATTGTATCATGAATGTCTTTGTTAATTTCAGTAACACATGCATCTGCTACTTCATAAGCTGACATTTCAGGTTTTAAATCATAAGTTGCAACTTTTGGTGAATTAATTAATACACGAGTTGCTCCTTCGATTTCTTTATCTACTCCACCATCGAAGAAGAATGTTACGTGAGCATATTTTTCAGTTTCAGCAATACGTAATTGTTTTAAACCGTTTGCTGAAATAACTTCTCCGTAAGTATTAGCTAAATCTTGTAATCCGAAAACAACTGGTCCATTAACAGCATCTCCGTAAGACATCATTGAGATGAAGTAAACATCTTTAGGTCCTTTTGATGGGTCTAATGCTGGCTTACCTTCTTTAGCATAGTTTGCTACGTTTTCTGGATTTGATAAAGCGATTGCGATTTGTTGTGCACGGTCAGGACGGAAGTTAGCAAAGATTACTGTATCTCCATCTTGAATTAATCCATTTGCATCAACAACGAATGGTACAACGAACTCATCTAAAATATCATTTTTGTAAGAAGCTTCAACACCAGCTTTAGCTGATTCGAATTTTTCTCCAGTTCCTTGAGTCATTGCATCATAAGCTAATTGTGTACGATCATAGTTTTTGTCACGGTCCATTGAATAGTAACGTCCTGAAACAGTTGCTACTTTTCCGATTCCGATTTCAGCTAATTTAGCTTCTAAAGCTTCAACGTATTCTAAAGCTGATTTAGGAGCAGTGTCACGCCCATCTAAGAATGCATGTACGTAAACTTCTTTTGCACCTTGAGCTTTTGCAGCTTCAACTAATGCATACATGTGCTCATTATGTGAATGAATTCCACCTGGAGATAATAATCCCATTACGTGAACTTTTTTATCGTTTTCTAATGCATGTTTACACCCTTGTGCGATAACTGGATCATTTTTCAACTCACCATTTTTAACTGCTAAGTTAATACGAGTTAATGATTGGTAAACGATACGTCCAGCACCTAAATTTAAGTGCCCTACCTCAGAGTTCCCCATTTGTCCTTCTGGTAATCCAACGCCTAATCCAGAAGCCTCTAATGTGTTATGAGGGTATTTATTAAATAAACGATCTAAGTTTGGCATTTTTGCTGCTTTAACTGCATTTCCAGCAGTTTCATCACGTAAACCAAAACCGTCTAAAATAATTAATGCTACAGGTTTTTTAGTCATAGTGTTACCTCCTTCATCTTATCTAATTTATAGTATACTAAACTTTAATTCACAAGTACATGAATATCCCTAATGTAAGCGGTTGTTATTTTGAGTAAAATCAACTTTATTATGTCAAACTTTTATAAATATATGTAATATTTATGCTGATAAAATAAAAACCTTATTCATAACCTAACGTTACGAATAAGGTTTAATCTTTTGTTTCTAAGTTGAAACGATTAATATGAACCATCTCGCTTTAGTTTTATTTTTCTGCCGAACGTTTTTGTTGATTTTCACGAATTTCTTCGGCCATTTCGGATAACTTTCTCATACGGTGATTGACACCTGACTTAGTCAACTTCATCCCGCGTTCCGTCGCAATTTCACTTAAATAAGTTAGATTTTCCTCAGGAAACTCTAATCGTAATCTGGCAACATACTGTAAACGTTCTGGTAACGAATCTATCCCATAAACAAGGTCTATTAGTTCAATGTTATCAATTTGACGTTGAGCTGCAGCAATCGTTTTTGTTTCATTTGCAATTTCACAGTTATTTAAACGATTTTCTGAATTACGAATATCTCTAAAAATACGTACATCTTCAAAATTCAAAACTGCATTATATGCTTCAATTGCACGTAAGAAGTCACTAATTTTTTCTGCCTCTTTAATATAAGTAATATATCCCTTTTTACGCTGCAAAACACGGGCATTAAGATCAAAAACATTTAATAAATCTTTAAGATCTTCTGCGTGTTCTTCATCAAGTGTGAAAATTTCAAAATGATAAGATGATGTTTCAGGATTATTAACTGAACCTCCTGCTAAAAAAGCTCCACGCATGTAAGCTCGCTTACAACAATCATATTCAATTAAGTGTTTAGCAATTCCTAAAACAAATCCAGTCTCAGACATAATACCTAATTCCGTCGCAATATCACGGGCATTTTTCTTAATACGAATAATATAGACGTTATTTTTTTTCAGTTGCATTTTCTTTCGTGATAATAAATCAACCTCAGTGTCAAATAACTGCTTAATTAACTGCAACGTTCGACGAGCAATAGCTGCATTTTCTGTTGCAAAATCAAGAACTAATCCTTTGTTTGACAACGAAATAACTCCATTCATTCGAATAAGCGCTGATAATTCTGCTTTCGCACAACAATCATCTGATTGAATTTGAACTAGTTCTTTTTTCGTTTCAGAAGCGAATGACATTGTATCACCCCTCCCTTTTTTCCTCTATATCTAATAATAACGAAAAGACTGTCGCAGCGACTTTTTTCGTATTATGACGAACCTCACCTACGTTATTGTAAGAAACTAAACGGCTTTTAATAACCTCAATATTCATTTTTCTTAATTTTTTTTCATCAATAAAAACAATATCAGAGTGCTGATCACAATATCGTTCATAAGTTTCTTGATCAATTTTTTCATCATTGACAATAATTTTATCAATAAATGGATGACCTGCGTGTTCCTCAAGAGCAATGACATGGTCAGATGCAGTATACCCTGTTGTCTCCCCAGGCTGAGTCATTATATTACAACAGTAAACACACTCAGCTTTTGTTTTAATAAGTGCCTCGGAAATTTCACTTAATAATAAGTTAGGAATAATACTTGTATATAAACTTCCAGGTCCAAGTAAGACAAGGTCTGCTTCCATAATAGCCTCAACTGCCTCATGAAGTGCTTTAGCATCCTCTTTCGTATAATAAACACGCTTAATTTTTTTCTCAATTGTAGGAATGAGCGATTCGCCCTGAATGATTGTACCATCATCATACTCTGCGCACAAGCACAACGGCGTGTTACATACTGGTAAGACTCGACCTCTAACTTTTAAAACTTCACTTAATTTTTGAACAGCAGATGCAAAATCCCCCGTAATATTTGTCATTGCGGCAATCAATAAATTTCCAGTTGGATGCCCTGCTAAATCTGTCTCACCTTTGAATCGATATTGAAACAGCTCTTGTACTAGTGGCTCAACTTCTGATAAGGCTACCAAAACATTTCGAATATCCCCAGGGGGTGGGACATCAAAATCACATCGTAAACTTCCCGAACTTCCTCCATCATCTGCTACTGTTACAATGGCTGTTATATCGATTGGATATCGCTTTAATCCTCTTAAAATTGTCGATAACCCAGTTCCCCCGCCAATTACAGCGACTTTTAAATCATATTCTGCCATACTTGATCCCCCTATTTTTTATGTGCGCGATGAATATCTCGATGAGTCGCATTTGTTTTATAATCTTTTCCAAAAGCATACGATAGATATTCTGCGATTGCAACGGAGCGGTGTTGTCCCCCTGTACATCCAATTCCAATAATAACTTGTGATTTTCCTTCAGCTTTATATTTTGGAATTAAGAATTGTAATAAATCAATGAGTTTAGATAAAAATGTCGTTGTTTCTTCAAAACTCATTACATATTCATAGACACTCTCATCTAAACCTGTCTGTGGACGCATTGATTCAATATAAAATGGATTCGGTAAGAAGCGAACATCAAACATAATATCCGTATCAATTGGTGTACCATGTTTAAATCCAAATGACATGAAGGTTACACTAAAGTAATCCTTATCTATACTTCCATATTTCGTAATAATTTGCTGTTTTAAATCTTTAGCTGCTAACCCTGTTGTATCAATTTTAAAATCCGAAATATCTAAAATTGGCTTTAATAATTCTCGCTCTTTATTAATTCCATCTAATAAATTTGTATCACGTGATAATGGGTGTGTACGTCTTGTCTCTTTATAACGTTTAACAAGCGTCGCATCATTTGCATCTAAATAAAGTACATGAACATTTACAAAATGACTGTCTTGCAAGAAATATAACATTTCATCGATAGAGTCAAAATCTAGTGACCTTAAATCAATCACAACTGCTAAATTAACAGTATGCTCACTCGTTCCCATAATCAAATCTGTTAACTTAGGTAATAATTTAGGTGGAAAATTATCAATACAATGATAACCAGCATCTTCTAAACTATTTAATACGACACTTTTTCCAGCACCACTCATACCAGTTACAATTAATAAATTAATTTTTTTCATCCTAACACACCCTTTCTACTACTAAAACTATGATTCTAACTTAGATTCTACATTATAACTTGAAATGATTTTAATTAAATCATATGAAGGCGTATAAAACTGAGTTGAGACAATTGGTTCATTACTATTAATTAAATGCTTAATAATAAAGCGATCTCCTTCAAACATCGGTAACTTATCTATTTCACTAATATCATGCCAAGATAATGTTCCTTCTCGATTTTCTTTATTTAATTCACCAATTGCATCAGTTCCTTTAATTGTATAAAGCATCCATTCCGTCTGATTTGATTCTTCTTCAACAACAATTGTCGTGACTGCACCTAGCTCTGCATTTTGTAACTCTAACCCTGTTTCTTCAAAAAATTCTCGACATCCTGTTTGTATGACGTTTTCACTAAATTCAGCTTTCCCACCAGGTAGAAACCATTTTTTTCGGCTCGGTTTGAATAAAAGTAGTATCTTGTTATCCTTCAACAATAAACTATTCGCTACACGCATCAATCCACCCTCTTTCGTTATGATTATTATAACATATAAATAGAAAAATAGAAAAACTGATAGTGTCGTATAATGAAGCGCTTATCTTCTCTTGTTCAAGTACATCTTGATTAGAAATGGTATCTTTTTCATTCTTTGTCACTCTATTTCTCTTATACAGACAAACAGCTATCTTTTTCATAATCTAATGCAACTATATATTATATGTACCTATTAATTTTAATGTTAATATTTCAATTCAAGACCGGTAAACAATTTAGTATCAATCCAATCATCACTCCTAAACCATACAAAACTATATAAGTCCAGATAAATTTTCTTCATAGAAAATTTTTAAGCCCTAGTA
>JAUMTV010000120.1 GCA_030531025.1 Turicibacter sp. | reverse complement strand
AGGTCCAGTCATATAAATTTCATCTCCAAATAACTCCATTACTAGTTTTCCACCTTTAACATGAACTGTTACTTTCTCCTCAGATCCGTAAAGTTTTTGGCTTAAAAGAGCACATGCTGCAGATCCTGTTCCACATGCTAACGTAATTCCGACTCCTTTTTCCCATGTTATGACCTCTAAATTACTTGAATCTATGACTTTACAGAAATTGACGTTTGTTTTCATTGGATAAAGTGGATGATTTTCAATCGCATGCCCAAGAAGTGCCACTTCATTTCCATCAATATCATCAACAAATAACACCGTATGAATCGTTCCCATCACTAAACTACTAACCGTATACGGAACTTGATCAACCTCAATCACTTGATTAATAAACGATTCGTTAGACTCTAATTGAGGGACGGATTGATCAAAATAATTCGGACGTCCCATATTCACACGAACGAAGCTTTCTTGTTCTTCACAATCCATCATTTCAATCGTTAAAATTCCTGCTAATGTTTCAACTGTAAAAACTTTCGTTTCAACTAATTGATGATCATACACATACTTAGCAAAACAGCGAATTCCATTTCCACACATCGTTGCTAAGCTCCCATCCGCATTGTAAAAAATCATGTGAATCGAAGCTACTGTTGATGGACTGACAACAATCATTCCATCTGCACCAATTCCAAATCGGCGATCACAAACTTTCTGAGCTAATAACGAATATTGTAACCCTTCTAGCTCACTCATCTCAAAAATAATAAAATCATTCCCAGTTCCTTGATACTTCTCAAATCTCAACATTCTACTCCCCCTTAATTTAAAAGGTATATCAATCTGATATACCTCGTTACAACATCTCATCATTGAAACGAGACGTTAATTTGCTTCGTTAAAATAACTAACTTTAGTTTACAATATTGCTGATTATCGTAAGTCTTCTAAAATTTGTGTTTTATCTGCTGTTTGCTCATCTTTGTCTTTAATCACACGTGCTGGCATTCCAGCAACAACCGTATTAGGAGCAACATCTTCAGTCACAACCGCACCAGCTGCTACAACGGCCCCGCGCCCCACACGAACTCCTTCTAAAATAACAGCGTTCGCACCAATCATAACATCATCTTCAATAATAACTGGTGTTTTGCTTGGCGGTTCTAATACACCTGCAATGACTGAACCTGCTCCAACGTGAACATTTTTACCAATTGTTCCACGAGCTCCAACAACTGCATTCATATCAATCATTGTATTGTCACCAATTTCAGCTCCGATATTAATAACAGCTCCCATCATAATAACAGCATTTTCTCCAATGATAACTTTATCACGAATGATTGCTCCTGGTTCAATACGAGCTTTAATTTGTTTTAAATCTAACATTGGAATCGCTGAATTACGACGATCATTTTCCACTTCATAATATTCAATACGTGGCTTATTTTCTACAAGAATCGACTCGATTTCTGCATATTCTCCAAAGATAATTAATGAATGTCCTTCCCCAAATATACGGCAATTTGGAAACTCAATCCCTTCTAAGTCACCTTTAACATACACTTTAACAGGTGTACTCTTTTTTGCTTCCTTAATATAACGTGCAATTTCATATGGATCTGTTAAGTTCATTTGACTCATTTCTTTTTCCCCCTTAATTTACATGCATTAAATCTTCCATTTTATAAAGCTTTGCTTCTTTATTTGAGATAAATTCTGCTGCTTTAATTGCTTGTTCTGCGAAAATCTTTTTTGATAATGCCGTATGCTTAATTTCAATCATCTCATCTGGACCGGCAAAAATGACAGTATGCTCCCCTGGAATTGTTCCTCCTCGAACAGAATGAATTCCAATTTCTTTTTCATTTCGCTTCGTCTGGTTACCTTGACGTCCATAATTATAGTCCATCGACTCATTCAGCTCTTCATTAATCGAACTCGCAATCATAAACGCTGTCCCACTTGGTGCGTCCACTTTTTTATTGTGGTGTTTTTCAATGACCTCAATATCAAAATTGTCATTTAATAAACGAGTAGCTGTTTTCACTAAATCGATTAATACATTAACTCCAAGTGATGTATTATTTGAGCGAAATACCGGAATTTTTTTTGATGTTTCTTTAATTCTTTCTTCTTGCTCTTCATTTAAGCCGGTCGTTGCAATCACAACGGCTACTTCATGACTTAAGCAATAATCTAATAAATGATCAATATTTTCTGGTTTTGAAAAATCAATAACAACATCACATTCCATATCAACCTTACTTGCATTCGTATAAACTGGATAATTATTTTTATAACGTTGCGAATCGATATCAATTCCAAAAACAACTTGAACATCATTTTGTTCTTCTAGGAGATCATTAATAATGCGTCCCATTGTTCCATTACATCCACTTAGACCTACATTCAACATATGCTTTCACCTCTTGCTATAGTCCATAATTCGTTAATTCATCTTTTAAAACGACTAAATTTTCTGCTGCCATTTCTGTGAGTGGAAGGCGGAAACTACCAACATCCATTCCCATTAAATTCATTGCTGTTTTAACTGGGATTGGATTTACTTCAATAAATAACGCATGAACTAAACCATTCACGCGAAGTTGTAACTTACATGATGTTTTAACATCACCTTCTAAATAGCTACTTACTAAATCATGTGTAACCTGTGGCAAAATATTCGCTAAAACTGAAATAACCCCCTGTCCTCCTAACGATAAAACAGGAACAATCATATCATCATTTCCGCTATAAATTGCAAAATCTTCTCCACATAAACGTGCAATTTCAGCAACCTGAGAAATATCCCCACTCGCTTCTTTAATTCCGATGATGTTTGGAATTTGTGCTAATTTCTGTACGACCTTTGGCGTTAGATTAACACCGGTACGCCCTGCCACACTATATAAAATAATCGGTAACTTTACACTATTAGAAATCGCCTCGTAATGTTTTAATAATCCTAACTCGGTTGCTTTATTATAGTATGGCGTGACAACTAACAAGCCATCGACACCAACTGACTCACAATACTGACTTAGCTCAACAGCATATGCCGTATTATTGCTTCCACTTCCGGCAATAACTGGGATTCGTCGATTCACGACTTCAACGGTAAACTTAATGACTGCTTTTCGCTCCGCATCTGTCATCGTTGAAGCTTCCCCTGTCGTTCCACAAATAATAATCGCATCCGTTTGATTCGCAATGTGCCACTCTAATAATTCTCTTAACTTCTCGTAATGAACCTCTCCATTTTTAAACGGGGTTACGAGAGCAACACCTGACCCTTTGAACATGTCTCTCACTACTTTCTACAAATAATTTAACAATAATTCTGCAATTTGAACGGTATTTGTCGCTGCGCCTTTTCTTATGTTATCGGCAACCACCCATAAATTTAAACCATGATCAACACTGAAATCTCGTCTGATTCGTCCCACATGCACTTCATCATGCCCTTCAACATCAAGTGGCATTGGATAGTCTAGTGGATTTTCTTGGCCATGTAGCACTAATCCATCCACACCTTCTAGCAGTGAATAAACTTCATCTAAGTCAAAATCACGCTCAAACTCTAAATTCATCGAGACACAGTGACCATATTTAACAGGAACTCGAACTGTCGTTGCAGTCACTCTAATGTCTTGGTCTCCTAAAATTTTCTTTGTTTCTTCAATCATTTTTATTTCTTCTTTTGTATATCCATTGTCTAAAAAGACATCAATGTGTGGCAAGCAATTTCCTACAATCGGATGTGGATAGAAATCTGTTGTTCTTGCTTCTAAATCTTGTAACCCTTTAACCCCAGATCCCGATACTGCTTGATAAGTTGAATAAACGATACGCTTAATTTTAAAAGCCTCATGTAAAACTTTTAAAGGAACAACTGATTGAATCGTCGAACAATTAGGATTAGCAATAATGTAATGATCTTGATTTAAAACGTGTGGATTTACTTCTGGAACTACAAGAGGAATTTCAGTTTCCATTCGCCAAGCACTTGAATTATCGACAACATGAACTCCTTTTTTAGCAGCGATTGGAGCAAATTGCTTACTAATCGATCCACCTGCTGAAAAAAGAGCAATATCAATGTCTCGGTCAAAAGATTGTTCTGTTAATTCTTCAACCACATATGTTTTCCCTTTAAATTCAATTGTTTTACCAGCAGAGCGACTTGATGCAAAACAATATAACTCTCGTATTGGAAAATTTCTTTCTTCTAATACTTTTAAAAATGTCTGTCCTACTAACCCAGTTGCTCCTACAATTGCAACATTAACCCCATTCATGTCAACACTCCCTTTAATATACATGCAATAAACGACACACTTCATCATATAATTCGATTCCATTCATCATGACGGTTTCACTAAAATTAAATTTTGCATGATGAAGAGGATACGTATAACCTAATGATTCATTTCGTGAGCCTAGCATAAAAAATAAACCTGGAACTTCTTTTTGATAATATGAGAAATCTTCAGCAATCATCATTGGATCAATTTCAATTAAGTTCTCACCAAGTTTTGACTGACGGACCATTTCAAACAATGATTTATCATTCATGATACAGGGATACATATCAATAAACTTTGTTTCAACTTTTGCATTAAACATCGTTTCAAGTCCATGATTAATTTCAACAATTCGTTTTTTGATTGTTTCATATACCTCTTCACTGAAAGCACGAATAGTTCCTGTTAATTCCACTTTTTCTGCAATAATATTTCGGCGCTCTCCACCATTAATCGTTCCAATTGTAAGCACTCCACCATCAATAGGATTCAAGTTTCGACTCACAATACTTTGATAACTATTAATTAATTGAGCCGCAATAATTAAGGCATCATTTGACTTATGTGGCATAGCTCCATGCCCTCCGCGACCTTCAATGAAAAGATCTACTTCTCCTGTTTGAGCTGTCATTACCCCAGGACGTAATCCAAACTTTCCTTCCTCAATTTCTGGATAAATATGCAGTCCAAAGACGAATTTCACATGAAATCGCTGAAAGATTCCTTCGTTTACAATAACCTCTGCACCTCCAGGTCCTTCTTCAGCTGGTTGAAAAATGAATAGGATACTCTTTTTCAAGCTTGAAAGAGTTGAGACATGTGTAGCAAATCCAAGAAGAATAGACATATGACCATCATGTCCACAAGCGTGCATTTGTCCTTTAATTTTTGAAGCAAAAGAAACATTTGTTTCTTCTGTAATACTTAATCCATCAATATCTGAACGGAAGGCAATACACTCCTCACTCTCACCTTTTCGATATGCAAGTAACCCTGTCTTAGCAGTGGAATATACCTCATATCCAAGCTGCTCTAATTGCTCTTTTAAATAAGCTGATGTTTGAAATTCACAAAATCCTAGCTCAGGAATTTGATGCAAATATTCCCGATGCTGTTTGACTGTTTGCCTTAAAGTCATGTAGTTTCCCCCTTTTTATAAATTCAACTCTTTTGATAATACGCGAACCGCTGTTTCTTTATGTTCTTTATCAATCGTATAAGAAATGCTAATTTCTGATGTTGTCACTTGTCTAAACGCAATTCCTTGATCAGCTAAAATTCTAAATAATCGTCCACTCACTCCACTTTGATTTCTCATTCCAATTCCTACGACAGAAATTTTCGTGACATCTTCTTCAATGCTAATTTCTAAATTCGTATTTAATTCATTCATCACTTTTTCAATGACAAACAAATCATCTTTCGGTGCAGTGAATGATACATTAATTAATCCATCTAATGGTGCTGTTTGACTAATCATGTCGACATTCACATTTTCTTGGGCTAACTTTTCAAATATTATCGCCATATTTTCTGCCTGATATGGAATACGGCTAATAGTTACCATTAAACTATCGTCACAAATACTTAACCCTGTAATTACATTTGCTTCCATTGTTTCATCATACTCCTTAATATAAGTTCCCCTTACTTGATTCATACTTGAAGCTACATAAATTGGTATTCCATATTTACAACCAATTTCAATTGCTCGTGCTTCCATGACACCAGCACCTAGACTTGCCATTTCCATCATTTCTTCGTAACTAATGACCTCTAATTTTTTTGCTTGGGGATACACACGTGGATCAACTGAATAAATACCATTCACATCCGTATAGATATGACAAGGGCACCCGAGTTTAGCTGCTAAAGCAACGGCCGTTGTATCCGATTCACCACGGCCAAGTGTTGTAATATCACCATGCTCATTCATTCCTTGAAAACCGGCGACTACTACAATTTTTCCTTCTGATAAATAGGCCTTAATTTTTTCACTGTCCACATCTAAAATTTTATTTTTTGTATGTGGACCATATGTTTTAATTCCGGCTTGAAACCCAGTTAATGCAATCGCATCATACCCTAGTTCTTGAAAGGCCATTGATAATAAAGCGATTGATACTTGTTCTCCTGTAGATAAAATCAAATCTAACTCTCGTTTACTTGGATTTGTTGCTATCTCTTTTGACATCTCTACTAACTGATCCGTCGTTTTCCCCATAGCTGAAACAACAACTACCATATCATGTCCATTTTCTTTTTCTGCAATTACGCGCTGTGCAATTCGTTTTATTTTCTCAATTGTCCCTACTGATGTTCCTCCATATTTATGAACTAAAATCCCCATTTTATTTTCACTCCCTATTTACACTTCTAGTGATATTAACTCTTCTAAACTTTGTCGCTTACAAATAATTCGGCTTTCTCCCTTTGAAACCGAAACAACAGCAGCTTTTGGAATCTTATTATAATTAGATGACATCGAATAACCGTATGCCCCTGTTGAGGCAATGATTAAGACATCCCCTGTTTCAATTCCTTTAATATCAACATCTGTAATTAGAATATCTCCACTTTCACAACACTTTCCTGCAATCGTTACTTGTTTTTGTTCCCCTGTATGCATTTTATTCACAATTGCACATTCATAACGCGCTTGATATAAAGAAGGACGAATATTATCTGTCATTCCACCATCGACACTAACATAAGTACGAACATCTTTTATATCTTTCATCGAACCAACTGTATAAAGTGTACTTCCAGCATTCGCAACAATGGAACGTCCAGGCTCAATAACAAGGGTTGGTACATCTATTCCTAACTTTTGACACGATGATTCAACTTTTTGAATTATTGCTTCACAAAATTGCTGAATCGTTTTTGGGTGATCATTTTTTGTATAATAAACGCCAACCCCTCCACCTAAATCGACCTCTTTGATTTCGATGCCATATTGATCTTTAATCTCTTTAACTAATCCCATCATAATGTCTACTTCATCTAAAAATGGATCAACATCAAAGATTTGTGATCCTATGTGAGCATGTAAGCCAATGAGATTTAAATGCTCATACTGATGAAAAATTGATAAACATTCATGTAAATCACCATTCATTAAAGTGAACCCAAACTTTGAATCAATTTGTCCCGTTTTAATGTAATCATGAGTATGAGCTTCAATTCCTGGTGTAATTCTTAAGTAAATAGATTGTTTAATTTGTCTTTCTTTACAAAATTGTTCTAATAAATCAAGCTCATAATAGTTATCCACCACAAATCGCCCTACTCCTAAATCAAGCCCCATTTTTATCTCTTCAATTGTTTTGTTGTTTCCATGAAATAAAACTTTTTTCATAGGAAAGTCTGCTTTATAAGCTGTATATAATTCCCCACCTGATACAACATCTAAATAAAGTCCCTCTTCTTTAATAATTCGACACATATGTAATGGTAAAAATGCTTTTCCTGCATAAGCAACTCGATTTCCATTTTCTTTAACTTTAAAATAGTCCACATATTCTCGACAATTTTGTCGAGCTAGTTGCTCATCAAAGACATATAGTGGCGTTTGATATGTTTGAGCTAGCTCTAAACAACTGACCCCTCCAATATAAAGTTGATCATTTTGTACTGTCATTGTTCCGTGTAATTTCATTTTGTAGTCCTTTCCTTCCGGTAGAAAGAAGCTGACATTTATAAAATAAAAACTCCCCTAAACAGTGATTAAGGGAGCTTTTAAATAACTACTCTAAATACACTAGACCTAGAATAGTTCTATTTCTTAAATGTAGCTCAACACAAATAAACATTTGTGACAGTGATGCATATATTTTATGCATCCCCAGGTCTATAACATTAAAGCATCTGTTATAGCCTTCGGCGATTCTTCCTTTCACCATAAATCATCGTGCTTACCTCCTTATGGTTACTCTTAAGACTCGCAGCCTCTACCTTAATTGTTTTATTAAGTTATTACTTATTTTAGTTCATTTACCATAAATTGTCAATAAGCTTTTTGTTTTTATTGATTAATCACATCTATCATATTTTTCCTATTTATATATTAAATACTCGACTTATCTTAAATAAAAGATTTTAGATTTATATTCTTAACTAATTTATCACATGATTGACAACGAATAGCACTGAATAGTGCATACTTTTTCTATAAAGTATTTTTATTTAAATGAAAACTAAGGTATGATAAAACTATGATAATAAATGAAGTGAGGTTATATCATGTTTGAAGAGCTTATTATGCAATCACTTTCTGTTTTTTATGAAGAAGGTGCTTATGATGAAATTCCTTATTGTGCAAACTGTAATCTAGAAGTTGGGCCAGGTGGCCGTGTTGATTCTCGCTTCCCAATGCAAGATGATTACAATCGTTGCCATAAATGTGTCAATAAATAATAAAAAACACTTACCGCCCTATAAACGGTAAGTGTTTTTTAGTCTATATTTATAATATTAAATCCATCTCGACCTCACCATTTTCTCATTGCTCTAAGATTTCATTCGGAGCTAATTCAATAAACGCATATTACCATCCTGTATATTTTGCAATTTCTCTTAAATAGTCAAACGCATAATCACTATAGACTCCATCTTCAACATCTGTAAATCCTTCCACTGGATGAAAACCGATTCGAACTAGATGATTTTCACCAGCTTCTACGTTAATAACATTAAAAACTAACCCTAATAAAATAATTCCCCAACTTAAAATAAATCTCTTACCTAACTCCATTAAATTCTAACCTTTCATGCATTATATAAAAAACAGCTCTCTTTATATGTAATTGACATTTTTAGAATGACATTTAGTACTTAAGTTTTTTCCTATTGTAGCGCTAAAAGTTTTCTTAATGTGAAAAACTACCCATATATATA
>JAUMTV010000119.1 GCA_030531025.1 Turicibacter sp. | reverse complement strand
CTAGGCATCCAGAAACATGTAGTTTTCCTAAGTCTAAAGATTTTGAACAATTAAAACAAGTGTTTTTAAGATCAATAAAAAGTGAAGATGATAGGGTATTAGCTTGCATTGAAAATGAGGAGCTTATTGGTGTTCTTAATTTGCAAGTAAAAAAAGAAGATTTATATCTTCAATCGTTAGGGGGAGTATTTGCGAAACAAGATTTTAATGGTGTTGCAACACAGTTTGTCAAATATCTTAACTTTCATTACCCAAACTTTGAGATATATTTTGGATATCCTTTAGAAAATCAAACAGCTATTATGTTTTTAGAAAAGATAGGGGCTGAACTTTTAGATGCTTGTTTAACGATGGAACTTAGACAAGAAGACTTCAAGATGAGTTCACCAAAGCATGAGGTCATTAGGTTACCTTCTGAGTATTATGAAGACTATGCTATGTTTCATGATGCTCATTATCCAAATATTTATTGGAATAGTCAGCGGATTTTTGATCATCTTGATTTATGGAACATTTATGTTGTCATTGAAAATCAAAAAATTATCGGAAATATCTTTATTCGGATGAATGGAAGTGAGGCTGAGATTTTTGGACTTTCAATTGATGAAAGTTATCAAAGAGATAATCTTGAATTAGATTTACTTTCAACTTCAATGAAAGATTGCTTTTTAAAAGATATTGAGCACGTTTTGTTTTTTGTTAATGAAGATGATCAACGTCAAATTGATGCAACCTTAGAGATTGGGTTTAAGCAAATTGATACTTATCGTTGTTATAGAATTAAATTGTAAGGTTTATGAGAAGAGTTTTGAAGTTAATAGCGTTGAAGCATTCAGTGTTTCAACGCTATTAACTTTTCTGTCATTTTTATTTTATATTAGGATATTTTTTGTTGTATACTTGTAGGTATGAATTTAGGCTTAGGAGTGATTTGATGTATAGTAATCAATGGCTAAATTTATGCCGTTTTTATTTTGCTGAATATAAGAAAAAGGTATCAGATATTGTTCATCCAGAGTCAGACGTTTATTTTATTGTAGATGCACCAACCGATGTTGAAGTAGAGGTAGGATATCCAGGAGCGACTATTTATGATGAAGAAAGTAAGAAGTCGTTAGGTGAGATTGCTAAAATGGATACACGCTTTTCCGTTTTAAATGTCTGCACAGTTCCTCTACAAGAAACGACGAATTTAGATGTGAAATATAAAGTATTATTTGATTTGTTGACTCCAATGGTTAAAGACGGATACACTCAATTTGGAGAGCATGAAAATGAAGATATAAATAAGTTTGAGAAGGCTGTTTTATATGAGTTTAAAAATCGTTTAATGAAATCAGGATGCTTAAATAAGCCATGTAAAGTTGTCATCTTTGGGGAATTTGCGAAAACGTATTTTGAAAAGATTGAAGAGGTAAACATGAAATGTGAGGTTTTATATGTCACTGAACCTTCATGTGATTTGAAAAAGTTAAATTTAAAGTAAAAAGGTGAGAGTTTATGGCGGTTAATGTAAAAAGTTGTTATTTATATTTATTAGATAATGTGCATCAAATGTTTATGCCAACGGAGCGACCACTCGATGAGACGGTAGATGGGGCGTATCATTTTTTAGAAAAAAACATCGAAAAATGTATGAAGAATGCAGCGGGACGTCCTGCGGTATTTAAGGAAGATAGTGAAGCGCGCAAGCTGTTTTTAGAGTATCGTAATCGCACAATTCCATTTATTGATTTTGCTAATGCGATTGCCACGAAACGTTATGATTGGAAAGATCGCTATGAAATTTTTACAGCAAGTGATTTATTTTTATGTGAGATTGAAGTATCAGAAGTAGAATATGTCGTGGGGTTAGAGTTAACATGTAAGGAAGGGATGGTCCATCATGTTAACCAAAGTGAGAATGGAATTCAAAATAATCTCATTGTTCATCAATCTATTATTCCCGCTGCTAGTTTAAAAAGTGCGAACTTCTTTATGATTGATTTAGACAAGATGACGTTGACAATTTTAGAGAACTTAACGTCAACAGAAGATGATGATACGCATCTGTATGCAGATAAAATTTTAGAGTGTAAGACTGAGATTTCAGTGAAGGAAGCAGTAAAAAAAGCACGTGTCATTGCTGAAGAAGTGATTGAACATCATGAGTTAGATAAGTTAGAGATGGTTCCAGCATTTGAGCGTGTGATTAAAGAGACGATTAATGAAGGAAAAGATATTGATATGAAAGAAATCGCTGAGGAAGTGTTTTATCAAACACCTGAAGCAAAGTTAGCATATGTCGCTGAAATTGAAAATCAAGGAATTGAAAAACCGGTTCAAAATGCAAATCGTGTTAAAATGCCACTGAAAAAGACACAAAAAATTAAAACAGATACCGGGATTGAAATCACTATTCCACTTGATTACTACAACAATAAAGATTACATTGAAGTCATTAATATGCCAGATGGACGCTTAGCTATTCAGATTAAAAATATCGGAAATATTGAAAATAAATAGAGACTATATACTGTATTTGTTACTATAACTTATTATTGAGGAATAGACAGTAGTATTTTTTATTATCGAGAAGAGAGGAGTTATCCTCTCTTTTTACAATTTATCAGAGAAGATAGAGTAATTATTTGTTTTATAGTATTTGAATAAGGAAAAAAATATTTTTTCAAAAAAGAAAGCGTTGCCGAAATTGCAGGTGTATGTTATATTAATCATATCAGGATAGTGATTGTTTAAGTACAAGCTAAACCTATTGATAATTATAAATAACCGAGGACGATTCGGTGTTTTTAGTTATCAGTAGGTTTTTCTATTTTGTAAGGATTAGGAGGAGAGAAGATGATTATTGATAAGATTTTAAATAATAATGTAGCCATTATAAGAGATGAGAATAACATCGAGCAAATTGTAATGGGGCGAGGGATTGCTTTTAAGAAACGAATAGGGGATCAAATAGATGAAAAGACGGTTGATAAAGTTTTTAAATTAAGTACACAAGAAATGAATACTAAATTTAAAGAGTTATTAGTCAATATTCCAATGGAACATGTAAAAATTGCTGATCAAATTATTAGTTATGCCAAGACAAAGTTAGGTAAAAGGTTAAATGAGAATATTTATATCTCATTAAGTGATCACATATCTACTGCTATCGATCATTGCCAAAATGGAATTTTTATTAAGAATTCCATTTATTGGGAAACTAAAAGGTTTTATCCTGATGAGTTTATGATTGGACAAAATGCAATTGAGCTTATAGAGAAAGAAACAAATGTGTTACTCCCTAAAGATGAGGCTGCTTTTATTGCGTTACATTTTATTAATGCACAGCTTGATCAACCTAATCCTGAAGTTTCAAAGATGGCCAAAGTAATTTCTGAGATTGAAACAATCATTAAACACACGTTTAGGTTAGAGTTGAATGAGGATTCAGTTTATTATTATCGTTTTATCACGCATTTAAAGTTTTTTGCTTCCCGATTATTTGCTGAAAAAACGTATAATGATCAACAAAGTGGTGATTTATTAGAAGTAGTTAAAATTAAATATCGTAATGCCTTTGAATGTGTCAATAAAATTACGACATATATTAAGGATAAATATGGGTATGATTTGAGTGATGAAGAAATCTTATATTTGACAATACATATTGCACGTATTATTAGTGAATCACAAAAAGATAAGCAATAGAGTTTGAGTACCATGAAAGGGGGTGATTTCATAAATACCTGGTAAGCATTAGTGGATGGTGACATTAAGTTGGCCAAACCTTCATTTTAGAATTTATTTCAAATAATGGAGGAATTAGAATGGGAAAATATGAATCATTAGCAAAAGAAATTATTAAACATGTAGGTGGATCAGATAATATTATTAGTTTGATTCACTGTGTAACAAGACTACGTTTTCAATTAAAAGATGAATCAAAAGCACAGGATGAGGTATTAAAAAATATGTCGGGTATTGTAACTGTTATGAAAAGTAATGGTCAATACCAAGTCGTGATTGGAAATCATGTACCTGAGGTTTATGCAGATGTTTGTCGATTAGCAGGGATTACAAATAGTAAGCAAGAAACTACAAAAAAGATGTCAATCAAAGATAAACTATTAGATACAATTTCGGGAATTTTCGCACCACTTCTAGGGGTCATATGTGCGAGTGGGATGATAAAAGGATTCTTAGCATTATTTTTATTCCTTGGAGTTGTTTCAGAAACAAGTGGAGCATATATGTTATTTAATGGAATTGGGGATGCATTATTTTACTTCTTCCCAATTGTGCTAGGATATACATCTGCTGTTAAATTTGGAATGACACCATTCTTAGGGATGGCGATTGGGGCTGCGCTTGTTTATCCAACTTTACAAGGAATTGACCTTGAAGTCTTTGGGATGACGGTTAATGCGACTTATACATCAACTGTACTACCTATTCTTTTAACGAATATTTTAGCCGCTTATTTATATAAAGGTTTAAATAAAGTGATACCAACTGTTGTGAAGATGTTTGTTGTTCCGATGTTAGTATTATTAATTGCTGTTCCAATTGGATTTTTAGCAATTGGGCCAGTTGCTAATATGATTTCAGATGTACTTGCTAATGCAATCATGGGTATTTATGGATTTAACCCACTTTTAGCTGGACTTTTAGTAGGATTTTTGTGGCAATTCTTAGTTTTATTTGGTGTTCACATGGGATTAATCGCAGTGGGAATTGTTCAATTTATGACTGGAGAGCCAACACCAATCTTCTCATTAATTTTTATACCATCATTCGCTCAAACAGCGGTTGTATTTGCCATGTGGTTAAAAACAAAAGATAAAAAATTAAAAGAAATTGCTTTACCAGCTTGGATTTCAGGGATCTTTGGCGTTACAGAACCAGCAATTTATGGTGTAACGTTACCACGAATGAAATATTTTATTATTTCATGTATTGGAGCGGGATTAGGATCAGCGTATATCGGATTTAAAGATCTTTTAACATATCAAATGGCTGGATTAGGAATTTTTGGTTTCCCTGGATTTATTAATCTTGATGGAGATACAGCATCAATTATGATGCATGTTTGTATTGCCTTAGTCATTGCGATTGGATTCTCACTCGTAGCAACTTTTATCTTATTTAAAGATGATAAAGGTGAAGAAAGAGATGAAGATTTAGCACCAATTAAAATGAATCAAGAAGAGTTAATGAGTCCAATTAAAGGACAAAAGATTTCTTTAACAGAGGTTCAAGATGATGCGTTTAACTCAGGTATTTTAGGAAAAGGAATTGGAATTATTCCAACAGAAGGAAAAGTAGTAGCACCATTTGATGGAACTGTCATGACGTTATTCCCAACTAAACATGCGATTGGATTAGTTTCAGAAAATGGATGTGAAATGTTAATTCATATTGGATTGGATACTGTTCAATTAGGTGGAAAATATTTTGAAGCCTTTGTTAAACAGGGTGATGTGGTTAAAAAAGGACAAACATTATTGACTTTTGATATTAAAGCTATTCAAGGTGAGGGATATTGTTTAGAAACACCAGTTATTATCACTAATTCTAATGATTATGCTGATGTTATTGAGACACAAGATCAAGAAATTAAAACAACAGATAAACTGTTAACAGTAATACTATAATGAGGAGGAATGAAAGAATGAGTTTTCCAACAGGATTTTTATGGGGAGGCGCAACAGCTGCTAATCAATGTGAAGGTGCTTATAATGAAGGTGGACGAGGGTTAGCAAATGTCGATGTTTTACCAGCAGGAAAGGATCGTTTTCCAGTAGGGCTTGGGAAGATGAAAATGTTCAAGTGTGATGTGAATCATTATTATCCAGGGCATCAAGGAATTGATTTTTACCATCATTATAAGGAAGATATTAAGTTATTTAGTGAAATGGGATTTAAGACCTTCAGATTATCAATTGCATGGAGTCGTATCTTTCCTAATGGAGATGATCAAAATCCAAATGAAGAGGGATTACAATTTTATGAAGATGTTTTTAAAGAGTGCCAGCGCTATGGAATAGAACCATTAGTGACAATTACACATTTCGATGTCCCAATGAATTTAGTTGAGAAGTATGGTTCTTGGCGTAATCGTAAAATGATTGAGTTTTACTTAAAATATTGTGAAACGATCTTTACAAGATATAAAGATTTAGTTAAATATTGGTTAACATTTAATGAGATTAATATGGTGTTACATTTACCTTTTGTTGCAGCAGGACTTTACTTTGAAGAAGGAGAAAATATTGAACAAATTAAATATACTGCTACCCATCATGAATTAGTTGCAAGTGCTTTGGCAACTAAATTAGCACATGAGATTATTCCTGATTGTCAGGTTGGTTGCATGTTAGCGGCTGGAAATACGTATGCTAATACTCCAAATCCAAAAGATGTTTGGAAATCAATGGAGAAAGATAGAGAAAATTACTTCTTTATTGATGTTCAATCACGAGGATCATATCCAACTTATGCATTAAAAGAATTAGAAAGAAAAGGAATTAAAATCCCATTTGAAAAAGATGATAAAGAGATTCTGCAAAAGTATACTGTAGATTTTATTGCTTTCTCTTATTATTCATCACGTTTAACAAGTGCAGATCCAGAAGTAAATAAAATGACAGAGGGAAATGTTTTTGCAACATTACGTAATCCTTATTTAGAAGCGAGCGAGTGGGGATGGCAGATTGATGCTCTAGGATTTAGAATTACGATGAATAGCTTATATGATCGTTATCAAAAACCATTATTTGTAGTTGAAAATGGATTAGGAGCAATTGATATTGTTACTGATCAGGGAACAATTGAGGATGACTATCGAATTGAATATCTAAGAGAACATATTAAAGCAATGAAAGATGCAATTGAGTTAGATGGCGTTGAAGTAATGGGGTATACGTCATGGGGATGTATCGATCTAGTTAGTGCAAGTACCGGAGAAATGAAAAAGCGTTATGGATTTATCTATGTAGATTTAGATAATGAAGGAAATGGAACAATGAAACGACTAAAGAAAAAATCATTTGATTGGTATAAAGAAGTCATCGCTTCGAATGGTGAAGTATTATAGAAAAAAATAAAGCTCGTAAGAAGTTTTCTTACGAGCTTTATTTTTATGATGAACTGATTTACATATTATTAGAAAGTTTATTTAATGCGTCTGATGTTGTTTCATAATCGTTTAAGATTTCGGTTAATCTATCAATAATAAATTGGTCTGCTTTTAAGTCTTTACATGTTTGTAAAACGGTTGTTCCGTTATCTTTTCCCATATTGACAGCTTTGATGGCGTGTTCTAAAACTTCTTTATCAGTGTCGACAAAGATATCTTTGATTTTTTCGAACATGCTTGCTAGTTCTCCAGTAATTCCTAATGAATCTTTAGCTTCTCCACCTAGTTTTTGAATGGTTGCAACTGTTTTTTCTTCATGTGATTTGAAGATAGAGATGATTTTATTTAGCTCTTGTTTAAGTTCAGGTGCTTGTGCTTTTTCTTCATATTGTTTAAAAGTATCTGACCCCATATTAATTCCTTTTAAAAATTTATTTAATTCTTTGATAATTTCTTGATTATTTTCCATGTTGACCACCTTTTATTTAAAATATCATTTATAGTATTCACCAAATAAAAAGATTCATTCTTTGGATCAATATATGATGAATTTTGAATCGCTCTTAGAATGATATTTTTATGGTTAAGATCAATTTGACTCTAATTATTTGTGATCAATTGGGTCATCTTCATAAAAACAGGAATTATTTGATATAATAGTAAAGCTATAAGATAATGGGAGATAGAATGAGAAAAAGAATGTTATTGTGTCTAAGTTTTTTTGTGACTTTGTTAGTAGGTGCATGTTCGAACTCGGAGTATGAACCTAAACTGTTAAAAAAAGAGGGAATAGCTCCTTATGAACTTAGTCAAAGAGATGAGTATCTTTTACAATCATTTGGCTTAGCAAGCTCTTCAGAGCTACTTATGTATAATGCTCCGAAAGAAGCAATTACACTAAAAGTGAATTTCGCTGTTTTAAATGAAGATGGTGAATGGAAAGTGATAGATGATGATTGGGGAATTTCAATCGGTGCAGAACGTGAGCCTGAATCGGCGTTAAAGCGAACGTTGGCTATGGTATTTAATGACGATCATACGATTGATGTTAACATTAACTCTTGTTGCTCTTTCTCTATTACACCACCTGAGTTCTCAATTGAATTGATGGGGTGGTCGAGAGCAGAACTGACGGAGTTTCAAACAATCGAGCTAAATCAGCCCATTCCAATTGCATTGATGGCATATACAAGTGGATCAAGTATGAGATCTTATGCAGTTGAGCATTATTTTGATACGTCTGTCTTTGAAGGCATGGATGTTGTTCAGGCGATAACTTTAACTTTTACAGAGCAAGAATTATAAATGAGGATTAGATATTACATAGTGAGAAGAGAGGAAATGTCTCTCTTTTTTTCATGTAATTAAAAACAATGTTGATGTAAATACGTATAAATATAGAGGGGGAGTCCAAAGAGAAGAGGTCATAAAAATGGAGTTGGTGTTAGAAGTTATTTCGCGTCTTATTTTAGTGGGTTACTATTTCATTTTATTGATGCTAGCAAGCCGCCAAATAAAGGTAAGATTATTGCCTAATTCAAAATATGTGATTTACTCGAATTATGTTAATGAAAAAAATAGAAGTCAATATGAAGATAAAATTCATTACTATAAATCAATAGCTAAAGGGGTGCTGATTCAATTAGTTGGTTTGCTCTGGGCGAGTTTTGTCGTTCATCATCTTTGGTTTACTGTGATTAGTCTGATAGCTGCCACCTGTGTATTAATTGAATCCACATTAGTTAACTGGATCTTTCCAAAAAATATGAGATGGAAAGATTGGATTGTCTTGTATATGAAGCGAGTAGTAGGAATTATTGGTGATGGATATCTAGTGATTGTCGTAATAGCACTCTGTTTTGTTTATTAATAAAAAAATCGTAGCTAAAGGTTTGGCTACGATTTTTTTGTGGTGCTTAAAAGAAACTTTCCTTTTATGAGTTAAGTTTTTGATACTTTAAGATACAAAAAATGAAGAATTATGTCTAAATTTTTGTATCATTTATCAAATTAAGATAAAAAATAGGGATGGAATGAAGATTTAACTTGATTTTGATACAAGAATGTTACATTTCTAATTAAGAAGAGTCATTAGAAGGGATATGTAATGGAAGTGAACAAAG